>DAOWLL010000077.1 GCA_030641945.1 Gammaproteobacteria bacterium
ATGTCAGGCAGGCAGGTCTTATACTCAAGGGCGTTTATGACCTGCTGGACAGTCTCGCTTTTCCCCGCTCCGGTATGCACGACGCATTAAATATTATGCCCACAAAAGAGAACTGGGGCTCGGATGATGAATACACGCGTGCCCAGCTAGGTTTCGGCGGTGTAAAGAGTTTCGGCAAAAATACCTTCTCCGGGTATCTCGAATGGGGTGATGAGCTTAGCGGGAAAAACGATCTTCCTGTCTATGACGCCTTTAATCTTGGCGGGCCAGGACGTCTTTCGGGGTTAAATCTGGATCAGCTCACAGGATCACACTATAACCTGGCCACACTAAGTTATTACCGCCAATACGCCAGTTTGCCTTCACAGATCGGGCGCGGCCTGTACATGGGCTTTTCTCTGGAAGCTGGGCGGATAAATGATCCATTCATGGTAGACCCATGGCAATGGGTTACGTCAGGAGCGATATTCTGGGGCGCTGATACAGTGTTAGGTGCTGCGTATATCGGTTATGGATTTTCAAGCCTTAACCAGAGCACCATGTACCTGGTAATCGGGCCGCGTTTTTGAGAGGGTGCTAATTTATTATTTTGGGTCTTCCCCAAATATAGTGGGTTAAACAGATAAAAAGCTTTACCACAGAGGCACAGAGGTTTTAGCCGCAAAAAACGCAAATAACACGAAGGTAAAAAGCGTATTAAGTTTGCAGGGAAGAATAATTATGGATTCTTTAAAACCAAATATTTGCGTTTTTTGCGTTATTATTCCGGGCCTCCTACCCTTCACCCTCTGGGCCGCACTTTGTGCGTTCAAAAATTTTCCAGAAATTTTTGTCGCGGCTAAAATCTCTGTGTTCTCTGTGTTCTCTGTGTTCTCTGTGTTCTCTGTGGCAATCATATGAATATTTATCCACTTGACGAGGTGAAGACCCTATGATTTAAAACCTTTAACTTTCTCTGCGCCTCCGCGCCTCTGCGGTAAATAAACCAAATCACGCGCTTGCTACTGTATCCAGATCTTGTGTTGTGGTATCAGCAGTGTTGATACCCAGCTCGTCAAACAGGACGCGGGCAACTGCAATGGTTCTGACAAAGTCATGTGAATCCAGTTTTTCAACACCATGCAACGGCGTGCCTTCGACCTGTACCCGCCTGTTTTTCTTAAATGACACCAGGATGCGTGATGCATCCTGGTGTAATCAAATCCGTGCTCTCGAAGAAGCTCTACAGGCAATTAAGGAAAATTACCCGAATAGTTTGTAATCAGATTGTAAATTTGGGAAAATATTCACAATTATCTGTTTTTGTGTTAGTTTTGTCGCCACGGCTGTGAAGACCAAATCAAAACTGGACTGCTTTAAAAGATCATCAAGTGTACAAGTAAAATATGAAAAATTCACATGACCCAGTAAAAAGTAAGGTGTTGTTGCACGGAGGAGAAGCCGAGCGATCATTCGATAGGGAAATCAAGCTTACCAGGGTACTCATTCTATTCACGCTGATCGCCAGCGTATTTGCCACGGCTGACGTTGTGGGAATCCTTCTACAGCAAGCACGCTCAGGCTCGGTTGGGGCTGTGCTGGAACAGTCGATCTTTATTTTTATCGTCGCTTTTCTTGTGTACGGAAACCTGGTTTACCAGTTCACCCGTCTGGGTTATCTGCAGAGAAAGGCAAGCCACCAGCCAGCAGATATTAATGAACTCCGCTCCGTTTTCAAACGCCGTGGGCGAGGCCTGACAATCCTGGTGCCTTCCTACAAGGAGGAGGCAAATGTCGTCGAACAGACCCTCTGGTCGGCTGCCCTGCAGGTATGCCCTGAGCGGCGTGTTGTCCTGCTGATTGATAATCCACCAAAACCATGCGATCTGAAAGATCAGCGTCTGCTTGACATGACGCGGCATCTCCCGGGCAGGATAGAAAGTATTCTCGCTGAGCAAGCCGGCCGTTTCCGGGTTGCGTACAGTCTCTTCAGGCAACGGGAGGTCGTTGACTTTCACGAGGAAACCCGGCGTCTGGCTGAGCTTTATGATGTGGCGGCCAGCTGGTTTGAATACCAGGCAAGACAATTCCGCATAAACTCTCACACGGACAGGCTGTTCATCGAGAAGGTGTTCACCGAACCAGCGGCGATGTACCGTGAATATGCGCGTTCTCTTTCGACAAACAGCAGCCAGGAGCAGGGGGTTGTTCTCGACAGGCAGCAGATCGAGCATGAATACGCTCGATTGCTGGCGCTGTTCAAGGTGAAGCTTGAGTATTTCGAGCGTAAGCGGTATGTGAATCTTTCCCATGAAGCCAACAAGGCGATGAACATCAACAGCTATCTGGCCCTGATGGGTGGAAGTTACCGGGAGCGTGTTCATGGCCAGGAAGTTTTTCTTGAGCATGCCGGTGATGAGTGGGCGGACCTGATCGTGCCGGATGCGGAGTTTGTGGTCACGCTGGATGCAGACAGTATTATCGCTCACGACTATTCAGCGCGCTTGATCCATCAACTGGAACAGCCCGAAAACGAACAGGTTGCTGTGATTCAGACGCCTTACAGTGCGATTCCGGATGCACCTGGCATACTTGAAAGAATTGCCGGTGCGACGACTGACATCCAGTATATTATCCACCAGGGTTTTACCCGCTACCGGGCGACATTCTGGGTTGGTGCCAATGCGCTGCTGAGAAAAAAAGCGCTGGAAGATATTGTCACAGTCAGTCGTGAGCGGGGATTTGAAGTTCGCCGCTATATACAGGACCGCACCGTTATCGAAGATACCGAATCAAGCGTAGATCTTGTGGCCCGTGGCTGGTCACTGCTGAATTATCCGCAGCGGCTTGCCTACAGTGCGACGCCACCCGATTTCGGGGCCCTGCTGATTCAACGCCGCCGCTGGGCCAATGGTGGACTGATTATTTTCCCCAAGCTTTTACGTTACCTGTTCAGCCGGCCGCGAACTGCGTCAAAAATAAGCGAAGGTCTTGTGCGCAGCCATTACCTGACGTCGATCACGGCTGTTAATATCGGACTATTGCTGCTGTTTACGTATCCCTTCAAGGAGAGCATGAACAGTCTCTGGCTGCCACTGACGGCGGTGCCCTATTTCTACCTGTACGGACGCGACCTGGTAAGGATGAATTATCGCTGGGCCGATCTGTTGCGTGTCTATGCGCTGAATCTGGCACTCATACCCATAAACCTGGGTGGCGTATTCAAATCCATTTCCCAGGGCATTACAGGCAAACAGATCCCTTTTTGCCGTACGCCGAAAGTGGATGGACGTACCTCGGTGCCCAGGGTTTATGTTCTTGCCGTGCTCGCACTGGCGGCCTGGTGTGTTAGCGCCACGGCCATAGATGCAACTTATGGACGCTGGGGGCATGCCTCGTTCTCGGCTTTGAATGGAACATTCCTGATCTATGCGATCACGAAATTTATCGGCTGGCGTGAGTGTCTTGCTGATCTCGGCCTGTTGAATAACGGTCAGGCTGACGTCAATATTATCAAGTTGAATGAAAAAATAATCAGTCAAAGGCCGTATTTTGATTCGGCATCAATGGTTCCAGTCAAAGCCAGGGATGAAGCACGCGTTCATCAGTATCGCCATAAGATGCCGGAATGGTGATAATGATTTCTTGCTTCCCGGAAGTCGCGTTGCAGAACAACCAGCCTGTTCCGCTTCTACTGGCCTTATACCCCGAATGGCTAGCCGGTATCACTGCACAAGGACGTTGTGCTTGAGCACGGCTCCCGGTAGTTTTACTGTAATTCGGAACAGGACTGGGTCATGGCCCTGGGGGGGCGTGCATAGTAAACAACGCATGCATAAACGCTAACATTAAGCATGTCCTTATTTATGGCCAGAATGTTCAACACCGCCAGCGCCACGATTGTGTTCATAAAAATCAGCTACAACTTCAAAGTCAGCCTGCACCACTGGAACAAATAGCCGGTTGGCTAAAGAGAAGGTATCCAGGAAACGAGTGCAATCAAGTGTCACACAAGACAATCTATAGTAGCCTGTTATTTCAAGCGCCTGGTGTACTGAAAAAAGAGCTGCTTGAGTACCTTCGGCCCAGGCGGACAATCCAACGATCCAGCTATTCAAGCCAGCACGGAGAAAGGCGTGGACGAATCCCTGGTGCGTCACTGATGACTATTGTGTCATGTGCTGCGATATTGGTAACGCTGCCCACCATGGCGCAAAAAAGTTTGCCGACGCCCGGGTCTACCTGGGGCGAAATACGTTTCCCGGGATCTGCCCAACCCGAGGACAGCGAAAACCTTATACTCGAAGGTGCGGCAGAGCAGGGTGTGGATTTCTTTCCAATCACCAAAGATACCGTGCTCAATTTTTTTGGCCGGGTGGATTATGCCCTGGATACAGAAGGGCTGGACTGGAACAGAAAACTCAGGTTGGGTGCTGGCGTCAAAGTACGCCATTACTTATCCAATACCGCAGTCATCGCTGTTGGCGTGAAATATGAGATCGACAGGCGTTTTGTAGATGATAGAACCATGGACGGATTTCAGCTTTTTTCTAACTGGTTCGGCTCCTGGCAATTGCCTGACAGTCACCATGGTTCAAGTGATCAGTTGCGTCCACTGGCCTATCCCGGGCTTACCTGGGGGGAGGTGAGATACCCGGGTTCACAAGACCCGGTGGAAAGCGATGACATTATTTTTGAGGGTTATACCGAACAGGGTGTGGACTGGGTGAACTGGGGCAGATGGGGGACTTTCAATTTCTATGCGAACCTCGACTACATCGTTGACACCGAAAAGCTGGAATGGAACAACTCGATTGCCTACGGAGTAGGCGTAAAACTTAAGAAGGTCATTGGATCCAACGTGTTGTTGCAGTTTGGAATTGAAGCAGCGCGTGAACGTCGCTGGGTCAGTGATCAGACTGAAGATGTTATATTTGTTTATCTCAACTGGTCGGGCTGGTGGGACCCGCGGGCCATTCGTCTTGATTTACCAGAGTGATATTGCGGTGGACAAAGGATAGAACAGAGTACAAACAAAGACATCAATGCTTTAAAAGCTATTTCTTACCGCGGTCAGCTGGAGAGCTGGTCAACGGATGCCCGAATAAAGGGCAAGCATAATCAATCATTAAAGTGAATTCGATGAAGGATCAGCGATATCGCAGCAATACCTGTGCCTGCGGCATCGGCCCTGTTTACCACATGGTTGTTGCCGGTTCTATGCATCTGGATGATCGTATTTATTTCTCTGAGTAAACGACAGCAAGCCCAGGCCAAGCCATAGAAATCCAATCGCTAACCATTGCCAGAAGGCGAGGCTCAACCAGAATGGTATTCCCATTTCTCTCCAGCTGGTATCGACCCATCCAAGATCGCGCTGGTCAAGATAAAGCCAGAATTGGGTAATGCCAATGGCCAGTAGTGGGCTCGCTATCATCAGCACAGGAAAAGCATAGATTCTTTGACGATGCATGGCCTGAACCAGCAGGGCGAAAATCCCAAAATACAATCCCATAAATGTTAGCAGACCGAGGAATTCGTGAGCTTTGTAGACCCAGTCCGATAGATTGCGGATGAGTAGCCTTTCCAGGCCCAGTAAGGTTCCGCAGATCAGTCCTGTGCGCAAGGCGCCGATGGCGAATTTTTCTGTTGCAGCAAGTCCTGGATGCAGGGCCTGTTTTAAAGCAGACACGTATGGCCATAACAAAACCATCGCCAGTACCAGAGCACTTGCAAACCAGAAGCTGCCTGTAGGATTGTGTTTTTGTGAAGCCAGGGCTGAGGCAACGGTGTAGACCCAGTCATATCCCCCGGGATATTGCAGGGCCGCCAGAATCGACCCGAAACTTAATACCAGAAATGATGCCAAATACCACCAAATAGCGTTCTTTTGGCGGATATTCAGTCCTCGCTCCTCGCCCCTCGCCCCTCGTCCCTTTTCTTAATGCTGCCCCATTGAAATGTTTCAATGATGAAGTCAGAAGCGTTGGTTTCGTCACCCGGCTGTTTCACTGCATTTGGCAACCACAGGCGCCTGTTTGCCAGCATGTGGTTTGGGTTGCCGCCAGGAAATACATCCGGGTTCAGCGACAGAATGTCATGGACTAGCTTCTCCTGTAAATACGGATTATCTGGAATCAGCGTGTTAACGATCTCGCCGAGTGTGTCACCGGTTTTGATATCCCAGTAATTCTGGCTCAGTGGATACACTTCAATGCGCGTGGATTCAGCCCACGCCAGGCTGGTTGAAAGTAATATCATTAAAACAAGATATCTCATCCATTAAAGTATAGCTTACAATGCGTACGTACCTATCCTGTTTTACACAGCCATGCTTAGACTCGAAGACCTGCAAATACCGAATATAGAACCGATCAGCCTGACGATTGCACCGGGTAAGTGCGTTGGCCTGTCCGGCGAATCGGGCAGCGGTAAGACTCGCCTGCTGAGGGCGATTGCAGATATGGACGAGCATGGAGGACAGGTGTACGAGGAAGATGTTGCACAGGACCAGGTCAAGGCACATGAGTGGCGCCGTCGTGTAACGCTGTTGCCGGCTGAAAGCCAGTGGTGGTTTGATACGGTTGATCAGCATTTCAGTACCCAGGCTAAATATATCGAGGCGCTTGGATTCGGCCAGGACGTTATGCACTGGAATGTCAGTCGCTGTTCCAGCGGTGAGAAACAACGACTTTCTATTTTACGCCTGTTGTCTAACTGTCCGCGCGTACTCTTGCTTGATGAACCAACAGCGAATCTTGATACCAGTAACATTGCCCGTGTTGAAGATCTGATTGGTAATTACCTGTCAAAACATAATGCGATTGCTATCTGGGTCAGTCATGATGTTGCACAACTTGAGAGGGTTTCACAACAGCAGTACCACTTGAGTGGCGGGCAACTGAAGCAGGTGAATTGCGCATGAAGACGGAGTTCATCGCGCTCACAGCCACGGATTTGATGCTGGCTTCATTGCTGGTGCTGGCATTAATCGGCCTGGGGGCAAGGCTCCGTCTTGGTGTCAGCCAAACACTGACAATCGCTGCCGTACGCACCACAGTGCAGCTGCTTCTTGTTGGCCTGATACTCGAAGCTGTTTTCTCACAGGCAAGGCTGCCAGTGATCATGTTGATTGTACTGGTAATGATGACGGTGGCAGCCTGGGAAATACTGGCGCGTCAGAAAAGAAAAATAAAAGGCTGGTG
>DAOWLL010000002.1 GCA_030641945.1 Gammaproteobacteria bacterium
TCATGCTGATCGTGTTTACGCTGGTCAATTTATCGTTGTTGCAGGTAAAGCGATAATATGGGTAAGCGGAAGGCTTGATTGTCTTTCCAATGATAATTCCGTTGCTGGGTTTTCTAGTGAGTGCCGGTTTCGTTGCATCGGAGATAATGCGTCTATTCAGCGTCTGATGCATGCCACCAGTCAGCGATGATTTTTCCTGTCGCCGGATTCACCAGGTAGCCGTACGAGCGATGGCAATTGAGTCCCTCTTCATTATGGTAGAAGTTGTATATACCATCGGTGTGGTCTTCGATTGATTCGATCATGCCAAGATCAAGCATGGGCTGGAAATCATCATGGAAATGCCGGTCGAGCGCCGTGATATCACCGACAGCGGCAATATTGATCCAGCGCCTGATAATGCCCGGGTACTTGCGAATATCCTGCTCGTTGTTGCCCAGCAGCCGGTGCTGAACAAAGTTCATTCCCAAAGGGCTGCCGATAGAAAGAAAATCAAGCTTGTCTTTTCTGTGCTCGATGTGGGACAGCTCCCACAATGCGTCGTAGGCAATGATTGAACCCATGCTGTGGCCTATAACAAGCACAGCTTCGTTATTATCGAGCATGGGACGTATTTCTTTCTTCAACTGCTCGCGAATGTGATAGGCAATATTGTGGCTGTTTTCGAAATAACGCCTGAGCTCATTAACCGTGGCACAGGCGCGGCCGGGAAGAAAACGAATAATAAACGGAAAATGGTCGGCGACAGCATACAGTGTGCGGTCAAGTTTCCTGTGCCATGAATGTGATTCCCTGATGTCTTCCTCACTCGGGCCATGCCTGTTAACCAGTGCATCGATCCATGGCAGGTCACGACTGCCGTCCTTCTCTGTCTCGTAGTAGAGGTGATTCCATGCTATCAGCCTGAAGCGTTTACTTTGCTTCTCGAGCTCTGCTGCGAATCCCGGTTGCGCGCGTCTCACACCTTCCAGCAGCGTGCGCCACAACATGTCGTTATGCTGCCTGGGCGGAGGTTTAGGATTTTTTCCGGGTATAAATATTATGTTTTTGTTATGCATCGTTCATATCACGGCCATTGCATCTGTCAGTCGCACTTTTATATCAATTACTGATCGCCAATGCGGTAGACTTCGCTGCTGAAACGCACTTGACCTGTATTATGCATAAAACCATAGGAATAATCCGATGAAGCGATATCTGGAACAATCTTGTTGTGGCTGTTATGTCTGAAATCACTTTCATAAAGGGCAAGGACCGTGATCTCGAGTCATCGATCGACAGCATGCTGAGGAAGTTAAAGGCGCTCGACATCGAGATTGAAGAAGCATCATGGTTGAATCCTGTGCCGAATGTCTACTCGGTCCATATCCGCGACAGGGAATGTGGTTTGATGTTCACCAACGGCAAGGGCGCCAGCCACAAGGCCTGTCTTGCCAGCGCCCTGGGTGAATATTTTGAGCGTTTGAGCTGCAATTATTTTTTTGCGGACTTCTACCTCGGTGAAAAATTCTGCAACGATGATTTTGTGCATTACCCGGATGAGCGCTGGTTCCCGATCAATGGCGATAGCATGCCGGACGGACTGCTCGATAAGGCTCTGTGGAATTACTATGATCCAGACAAACAGCTGAAACCCGATCAGATTTTCGATACCAACTCGGGCACAGGCCAGCGCGGCATATGCGCGGTTCCATACCAGCGGCAAAAAGACGGCCGGGAAACCTGGTTCCCGGTGAACATTATCGGCAACGTCTACGTCAGCAATGGCATGTCAGCCGGTAATACGGCAAATGAAGCGCGCGTACAGGCATTGTCCGAGGTGTTTGAGCGCTATGTAAAGAACAGGATCATCGCAGATGGAATCTGTTTGCCTGAAGTCCCTCGTGAGGTCATCGATCGCTTCCCGAGCATCGCTGCTTCGATCGACGAATTGCAGCAGCATGGTTACCATCTGCGCGTCGCCGATGCCTCATTGGGTGGTAAATACCCGGTAATGAGCGTGACGCTGATTAATCCGCATAATGGCTCTGTGTTCGCATCATTCGGCGCGCACCCGTGTTTTGAAGTCGCGTTGGAGCGTACCGTAACCGAGCTGCTGCAGGGCAGAGGCCTGGACCAGCTGGATGGATTTCAGCAACCAAGTTTCGATCTTGATGAGGTGGCTGACCACCATAACCTGGAATCGCACTTTATCGATTCAAGCGGCCTCATTGCCTATGATTTTTTCAGGCACACACCGGATTTTGGCTATGTTGACTGGGAGCATGATGCCACCACGCATGACGAGTTTGAGTATCTATGCAATATCATCCATAACATGGGTTTTGATATCTATATCTCGGATTACCAGCACCTGGATGTCTATTCATGCCGCATCATCGTGCCGGGCATGTCAGACATTTATCCCGTCGATGACCTGGTATGGAACAACAACAATGAAGGCGCTTTGTTCAGGAAAGATATTCTGTCTTTGAACAATCTTGATAGCGGGCGCTGGCGCGACATCTATCATCGGCTAGAGCAGGCAGGCTATAACGATTTCCAGCGTGTTGCCGAGTTCATCGGCATTGCACCGGATCCGGGCACTGCCTGGGCGACGTTGAGAATCGGCGAGCTGAAAGCGATGCTGTGCCTGGCCACGCAGGATCAGCAGGCCATAGACTGGGTCGACTGGTGTGTACAGATCGATCAGCTTGGTGAGAAGCGAACCAGCGAATACCGCTGTATCAACGCACTACTGGAAATAAAGCATGATGAAAGTCGTCAATTCGAAGATTACAGCAACAGCCTGTCATTGATGTATGGCGAAGACACGGTCAACAGGGGCATGGAAATAGCCGAGGGCAGGGTGGTGTTTCATGGCCTGCACAGTCCCGGTTTAAGCCTGCAGGGTTTTGACCTGCATAACCGGTTGCTGGAAGGTTACAGAAAACTGCACAAGGCGAAACAGGCGAACTGGGCAAAAAGTTAATCTGTAATAGTCAGAATTCAATCCAGTTGAATTTAGTCACTTCGCTTCATCCATGCGATGGGGCTGTTATCTCAAACATGTGATTAACCGCAGAGGCGCGGAGACGCAGAGTTTTTTTGATTGTTGTAGGAGCGGTTTTAACCGCGAACCAACGGGTGTGTCTACGATCAGCAGTGTTCGCGGCTAAAGCCGCTCCTACGAAAACCTGTAATAACCTCTGCGCCTGTGCGGTGAAATATAGATTAAAGATCTACAAAACATATCGCCGGGAACGGCAAAGCCCTGGTTGAACCTTGCTGATTAGTCGTTGACTAATAACGTGGTTATTTTTACCAGGCTTAACCGGAGAATGTATATGCAACAACAGGCAATAGCTGGCGGTTACAGCATTAAAGAAGAAATTGCTCACAGTGTTAGCCACGGCATTGGCCTGCTATTGAGTGTTATTGGCCTTGCGACGCTAATCGTGTACTCAAGCCAGTATGGTGATCGCTGGCATGTCGTCAGCTCCAGCATTTACGGTGCGACGCTGATTGCGCTTTATACCTCATCGACACTGTATCACGCAGTAACTATACCTGATCTTAAGAAAGTTCTGCAAAGGATTGATCATGCTGCAATTTTCCTGCTCATTGCGGGTACTTATACGCCGTTTACACTGGTCAATCTGCGCGGCGGCTGGGGCTGGACCCTGTTCGGCATGGTCTGGTCTATAGCGATTGCCGGCATGATCATGGAATTGATTGTGAAGCAGCGTTTCAAGCGCATCTCCTTAGGTTTATATCTTGGCCTGGGCTGGCTGGTGATGATCGCAATCGAGCCCATGATCGCCAACGTTGACATGAGCGGGCTGATATTACTGCTGGTCGGCGGGCTGTTTTATTCGCTGGGTGTCATATTCTATGTGTGGAAAACGCTCGTATACCACCATGCTATCTGGCATTTGTTTGTACTCGCAGGCAGCGCATTCCACTTCTTTGCCATTTTCCTCTATGTCATTCCAGACGGCACCGCAGCTTAGTCACTGAAATCTGTACTGTATCGACTAGTATCTGAATGAAACTATTCATTCAGGGACAACTATGCGCAATCTACTTATTCTGGCCATTATTGTGGCAGGTGGTTATCAGCTATATGTTCGATATCAGGCGTATGCCACCGCAGCCTATGATGAAAACGGCAATCCTCTGACGCTGTTGTTCACCTTCAACGGCTGCAAACCGTGTGATGATGCAAGGACGTTACTGAAGAAAAGACAGGTTGATTTTGAGGAGTTCAATGTGTCTGACGGAGATGCCCAGGCTGAGAAAATGAAGGCTTATGGCGGAGGCAGGCTTCTGCCGTACATTGTTACCGGCAACCGCAAACTCTCAGGTTATAACAAGTATGAAATGATAAGCACTCTCGCCGAAGTGCATGGCCAGAAATTACTGACCCGGCAGGAACAGAAAATCATGAACACGCATTTTGACTCAGCGGGTAACCCGCGTGTGGTCATGTATGCAACACAAAGATGCGGCTACTGCATCAAGGCGCGAGAGTATTTTAATGACGAGGGGGTTGAATTCACCGAGTTCGATATCGACAAAAGTGCCGTTGCGAAACGCAACTTCAAGGCACTGGAATCGCCAGGAACGCCTTTAGTTTATGTCGGCTACAGAAGAGTAGACGGTTTTAACAAAAACAAGCTGGACGAAGCTTTAGCAGCGCTTTAGCTGTAGTAGTTCAGAAAGCGTAATTCGGGAATGATTCCCGTATTCAAGAATATTATTTCACCGCAGAGGCGCGGAGACGCAGAGGTCGATTATAAATGCAGCGCTTGTAGTTGATGCTGGAGATGTTACTTAATATAAATGCAATTGCATAAAATATATTGCATTTCTCTGCAACTCCGCGCCTCTGCGGTAAATCACATGTATGAGATAACTGTCGCATGGCCTGGATAAAGCGAGTCGGCTCAATTTCAAATGGATCGAATTCTGACTATTACAAATTAGCCCGGGTGATTACAGTTCACGCAGCAGCAAGGTGCTCTCATTCTCGTATTTCTTTCTGTTAAACAGAATAGTCCAGCGCGAGCCTCCACATTGACGCCATAAAATAGCCGAACGTAAGCCAGCCAGTAGCAGTGCCCTGATGCGGCTGGCATTTTTTTCGTTGCTCAAATGCGTCTGTTCACCGCTGACGATGATGCGCGGGTTCAGGTTGCTGACGGTGTCCTTATAGAGCTGCCCGATTTTCAGAATCGTGTTTTCGTGCATTAACGAGAAATAATCGAGCCCGGATTTAATGTTATCGAGTGATTTTGCGATTTGATCCAGCATCTCCCTGTTGGCGGACAGTTTTTTCTCCAGTGTCAGCAGTGAAATGACATAACGCGTTATTTCCATATCGCGTTCACCTCTGGCAGAGCTGAATTGCTTGTTGAGTTCGCGTATTCCTGCGCCGGCGCCAGCCACACCACCATAAACGTCCTCGACAGTTTCGGCATCGAATTTGAACAGGGTTTCCATACTGGACTCAATCACGGCGCTGTTGGCCATACCGGTATTGGCGATTTGTTTGACCAACGAAGCAGCCTGAAAAACACCGGCAAGGGCGAGCGTTAAATCACGTTTAGTATATTTCATGGGCGTATTCTGCCACAGCAGGGACGTCTGACACATCAAATGCGGTTTGCATACTGAAATAGACCCAATACGTGGATAGAAGGTGACTTCGCAATTTAAATATATGCTTGAACATATATATGTCTTAGCGTATATTCCGCGGCATGCTTAACGAGACAGATACCTTTTTCAAGATGCTGGCGGACAGAACCCGCTTGCGTTGCCTTCTGTTGATGCAGGCAGAAGGAGAATTGTGCGTATGCGAGCTCACGCATGCGCTGAACCTGTCCCAGCCAAAAATTTCACGCCACCTGGCGCATTTACGCGAGGCAGGTGTGCTCGTCGCCAGACGTAACGGCACCTGGATGAACTACCGCATTAACCCGGAACTACAGGCCTGGGCTGTTGAAATCATGCAAACCACACTCGATGGCGTACGTAACACCGAACCTTTTGTATCCGACAGGAAAATACTCGGCAACATGACTAACCGGCCTGGGCTTGCGTGCTGTGCATGAATAAATCCTTCATTGCAAACCGTGATGATATTAAACAGTGTATTCAGGGCTTGATGAATAAACAAAACAAGACAGAGACTAAATAACGATTATGTCAGTACAAAGTGAAACCACTGCTAAAAAATCAGCCCGCGCTGGCATGGGACTATTTGAACGCTACCTGACGCTATGGGTGGCATTGTGCATTATCGCCGGAATTGGACTGGGTCACTGGACCCCAGATACGTTTCACAGTATTGCACAGCTTGAAATAGCACAAATCAACTTGCCTGTTGCCATGCTGATCTGGCTGATGATTATTCCAATGCTGCTGAAGATTGATCTGAAAGCGCTAAAAAATGTCGGTGAACACTGGCGCGGCATCGGCGTCACACTGTTTGTTAACTGGGGTGTGAAGCCTTTTTCCATGGCGCTGTTAGGCTGGTTCTTTATCGGTTACCTTTTTCGAGGCTGGCTGCCCGAAGAACAGATTGACAGCTACATCGCCGGCCTGATATTGCTAGCTGCAGCACCTTGTACTGCGATGGTGTTTGTCTGGAGCAACCTGTCAAGAGGTGAACCGCATTTTACGCTGTCCCAGGTTGCGCTTAATGACGTCATCATGGTGTTCGCGTTTGCGCCGATTGTTGCATTGCTGCTCGGCATGTCATCCATTGTGGTACCGTGGGACACGTTGCTGCTGTCTGTTTTGTTGTACATCGTTGTGCCCCTGGTAATCGCTAATATCTGGCGCAGGTTGTTGCTCATTGGCCGCAATGGCCAGCAAAGACTGGAGCGCACACTCAATACACTCCATCCCTGGTCACTGGGTGCATTACTCGCCACCCTGGTATTGCTGTTCGGTTTCCAGGGCGAACAGATCCTGAAACAGCCGCTGATTATTCTGCTGCTTGCTGTTCCAATCCTGATACAGGTGCTGTTCAATTCGGGGCTTGCATACCTGCTCAACCGCGCCGTGAAATCACCACACTGTGTAGCCGGTCCGTCTGCCTTGATCGGCGCCAGTAATTTTTTCGAACTGGCGGTCGCTACTGCGATAGCCCTGTTTGGTTTCGAGTCCGGTGCAGCACTGGCAACGGTTGTTGGCGTGTTGATCGAAGTGCCGGTGATGTTGCTTGCCGTGCGAGTCGTTAACTCAACCGTTGGCTGGTATGAGCAGCGTGAAGGTATCCAGAGCTACGACGAGTGCTGTCCATCCAGCTAGTGACCATAGAAGAATCTCCACTGTCCGCCATACGTGGAAGCTGGAAAAGGTTTGTTTTAAAGCCGAGGCCGCAAAGACGCGAAGGCCGCCGAGAAAGCCTATGCTTTTATTGCATGGATATAAGAATAATTTATAGGGTTTGAGTAAGTGCCATATATGCTGACTCAATGCTATCGCAGATAAAGACGTCCTTTTTATCTAGATATGAATAGCTTGCACCGACTGCGTGACACATATTCTGTAACTCCTTCACCACATAAGCGATTTTAAAGAGGTCTCTATCTTCATTGAGCAAGCGAGATTTTGCTTCTATGGATAAACGATAATTACCCGTCCTGACTAATATTATCAAAAATGGCGGTGCAGACTTTTTGTGCAATGATTCCAGGACCCAATCGATATCATCTAATGTTATTTCATCAGATGAATAGGCCTCCAGGATCTCTGTCCTGTTGTACTGCCAAAGTCGTATTTTGCCGTTATCCACGAAGTATTTACTGCCTGTGCTTCTGTTTATGCCCTAAAAATTATTGAATTATGCCGTATATGGGTAAATAGTCCCACGTATTGGCGATGTCAAGTATTGATTGATTTTTAATAAAGGGTCTTCACTGCATCAAGTGTGAAAAAAAATCAAATGATTACCACAGAGAACACAGAGGTACTTCGACTGTATGTAGGAGCGGTTTTAACCGCGAATTGTTAATGTTCGCGACTAAATCTCCTACAGTGTAGCCCGGATGAAGTGCAACTGTTTAGACCGGACACATGGGTAACGTAATCCGGTGATTCATGATATATGGCTATTGAACCGCTGGATGCCAGCAAGGAACAGGACTTATGTCCACAGATAAACGCAGATGAACACGGATGAAAGCGATTTTAAGTTTCTAAATATCTGTGTTCATCTGTGGATGTTGTTTTTAAACATTTGCGTGGGGCCGTGTAGCGGCAGGCGGACAAATATTCCCTATTCACCTCTGTGCACTCTGTGCCCTCTGTGGCAAATATTTTTTACATGTCGTACATCGTTTCTATAACACCACCGCCAAGACATACCTCATCCTGGTAAAACACTATCGACTGCCCGGGTGTGATTGCGCGCTGCGCTTGTTCGAAATGAATGATGTATTTATCTTCTGACGGGCTTTCTATAGTGCACTGCTGGTCAGCCTGTCGGTAACGTATTTTTGCAGTGCAGGTTTTTACTGCCGATTCAGTACCATTAATCCAGTGGATATGACTGGTTTCCAGCGTGTTGTGATACAGGCGAGGGTGGTCCTGCCCCTGGGCGATGATCAGTATATTGTTTTCAAGGTCTTTGTCGATCACATACCAGGGTGTTTCGTCGGCATTTTGCAGGCCGCCGATTCCCAGGCCTTTGCGCTGGCCCATGGTGTAGTACATCAGGCCATTGTGTTTGCCTAATGTTTCACCTGCATCTGATTGAATGATGCCCGGTTTTGCCGGCAGGTAGCGTTGCAGGAAAGTATCAAAACGTCTTTCGCCGATAAAGCAGATGCCGGTGCTGTCTTTCTTGTCGTGCGTAGCCAGCTCGTGTTTGCGCGCAATCTCGCGTACTTCATTTTTTGGCAGCTCACCCACAGGAAACAACGCGTGTTCAAGCTGACTCTCGTTCAAGGCATGCAGAAAATAACTCTGGTCCTTGTTGTCATCGATGCCGCGCAGTAGTTGTGTCTGGCTGTTTGCGACGCGGGTACGCACATAATGGCCGGTGGCGATCCTGTCTGCACCCAGGCTCATTGCATGATCGAGGAAAGCGTGAAACTTGATTTCCCTGTTGCACAGAATGTCCGGGTTAGGTGTGCGCCCGGCGCTGTATTCATGCAGAAAATGCCTGAACACGCGGTCCCAGTATTCACTGGCGAAGTTGACACTGTGTAAAACGATACCGAGCTTGTCGCAAACAGACTGGGCATCAGCGAGGTCTTCGGCTGCAGCGCAATAGTCCGCATCGTCATCTTCTTCCCAGTTCTTCATGAACAGGCCTTCGACGCTATAGCCCTGTTCGATCAGCAGCAATGCTGCAACGGAAGAGTCGACACCACCGGACATGCCGACCATGATTTTCTCTTTGCGCATGTTAATGAGAGGTTGCCGGTTAGAGGCCGATATCGGATGCTATATGTTCGAGGATATCCAGGCTGTAGCGTCTGCCTTCCAGGTAATCGTCAATGGTGCGTAAGACCATTGGACTGCGGAGCTTGTGGTTATTGTCCATCAACTCATCACGGCTTAACCACAATGCCTGTTCAACACCATGATCCAGCACGTGGCTCTTGTTGTGCTCATAACAGGAGCCGCAGAATGAAAAGCGCAAATAGGATTCACTGTGTACCGGGTGGCGCCACAACTGGATACCAACCAGTGCATCCGGCTGGAATGTCCATGCGGTTTCCTCGAAGGTCTCGCGTATGACGGCTCCAATCAGGCTTTCGCCTGAATCCAGGTGGCCTGCAGGCTGGTTGTAGACCAGTTGCCCATCAACCATTTCCTCGACTATAAGGAACTTGCCGTCTTTTTCAGCAATAGCAGCAACGGTGACATGTGGCTTCCAGATCATCATAGTGGTGTGCCTTTTCGTTTGGAGCGTTTTTTTCTGACGGCGTAGATCCAGAGCTGGCTGACCGTGAAATAGCCGAGCATACTACTGCTGGTTGCGAGTATGAAGCATCCGGTCAAAAACGGCTTCCAGCTGCTGGCAAGTTCATTCGCCAGCCATTCGAAAGTCAGCTGGAACTCGAAATCCTGTGGCGGTTCGCCAATCACCCAGGTGCCGACCAGGTAGGCGAAATAGAACATCGGCGGGATGCTGACCGGATTGCTGATCCACACCAGCACAACGGACAGCGCCATGTTCGTGCGGAACATGATCGCCGCAGCCGCGGCGAATAACATCTGAGTTGGCACCGGTACCCAGGCGAAGAACAGGCCGACGGCGACCGCACCCGCCATGGAACGCCTGTTAATGTGCCACAAATTCGGTTCATGCAATACATCGCCAAATACACGCAGGTATTTATGTTTCTTTACCTCGGTATGGCTGGGCATGAAGCGTTTGAAGAATTTGCGCGGCATCAGGTCGGTTTTGGTGTTGGTTGTAACTGCATCCCTTGTTACTGCTTGAATCAGGATGTGATCTAAATTCAATTGGCGTAAATTATGGTCCTAAATCTAATTATTGGCAAACCGGCCATAGCGCGGCTGGCTAACTGACATAATGTCACAGGAACATGGAATGTTTCATATTGCACTATCACTCCTGGCAGGTATTCTCAGCCTAAATCTTTTCCCGGAATTGCCCGGGAACATCATCTACCTTGCGCTGTTTGTAGCAGCAACGGCATGGTACGTCAAAACAGGCAGCGTATTCGAAAATGTCTATCGTTCGCTAGCCATATTTGTGTTCGGTATGTGCTGGGCACAGCTTCATGCATCAGATTATCTGCAGCACCTACTTCCAGAAGAGCTCGCGGGTAAAGATTTCGTCATCACTGGCACTATATGCGACATTCCGGCTTCAGCTGAAACAGTACAGCGCTTTATTCTGGAGCTTGAGGCATTCAGCGCTCACGATTATTCCGGTCCTGTGCCTGAAAAGTTAAAGCTAAGCTGGTACTACGGCGAGCCAGTACGTGCAGGTGAAACCTGGCAATTTAAAGTCCGCCTGAAACCGCCGCATGGTTTTATGAACCCAGGCGGGTTTGACTATGAAGCCTGGCTGTTTCAGAACGGCATCAATGCCACTGGCTATGTCCGCAAGAGTGAAATTAATCGAAAGCTACAGCCCGCTGCATTACTCGATGGCACGGCTACCCGGCAAACTATTGCAGAAAACATAGAATCAGTACTTCACGACTCGGCCTTTGCGGGATTTGTTGCCGCGCTGGCCGTAGGTGATCGTTCCGCTATCGATCCTCATCAATGGCGGGTGTTGATAAACACGGGCACCAATCATTTGATGGCGATTTCCGGTCTCCATATCGGGCTTGCCGCAGCATTTGGCTACTGGTTGTGCCGGCGGCTGTTTCCAGCCCGGGCTATGCAATTTATTCCCGCACAACATGCGGCGATGATATGTGCCGTCATCATTGCGCTGGCGTATGCAATGCTGGCAGGTTTTGCTATTCCAACACAAAGAGCCCTGCTCATGTTGATGTGCGTCGCCTGTGCATCATTGCTCAGGCGCACCTCACGCCCCATGGATGTGCTTGCGCTAGCACTGGTGCTGGTACTGTTGTGGGACCCTGCATCAGTTATGTCTGCAGGATTCTGGTTCTCTTTTCTTGCCGTTGCAGTCATCTTCTATGCGCTTACTGGCCGCATGGCCCAGTCACGCTGGTTGAAATGGGGATGGATGCAGATTGTGATCGCACTGGCCCTGTTTCCCCTGTCATTGTTTATGTTTCAGCAAACTTCTCTGGTTTCTCCGCTGGCAAATTTATTCATGGTTCCCTATGTCAGTTTGCTGGTAGTGCCGCTTATTCTGCTGGCTTTAGTGATGCTGCCATTATCAGCGACTGCATCTGCTGCACTGTTCAGTGTTGCTGGCCGCCTGTTTGAGCTCATCTGGCCCTTGTTGCAGTGGCTGTCTGATTTGCCTTATTCACACTGGCTCAAGCCACAGCCCGGTATCCTGATAACAATACTGGCACTGCTGGGTGTGGCCATCATGCTTGCACCACGAATACAGTACTGGCGTGCTGCGGGTGTCATATTATTGATACCGGCAGTGACATGGCAACCGCAAGCACCGCAACACGGGGCCTATGAGCTGAATGTACTCGATGTCGGACAGGGACTGGCTATCGTTGTCAGGACGCACTCCCATACCCTGGTGTATGACACCGGCGCACATTTTAGTGACCGCCTGGATAGCGGTAATGCAGTGCTGCTGCCTTTCCTTACACATGAGGGTATTGAGTCAATTGATCTGCTGATGATCAGCCACGGCGATGACGACCATATCGGCGGTGCGGCATCACTGCTCGAGGCTTACCCGCAAACGCCGGTGTTGGGTCAGGGTATCGAAAAGCTGGCTGCGGCTAGCCGCAATCCATGCAAAGCAGGTCAGAAATGGCAGTGGGATGGCGTCGTATTTACACTACTGCACCCGGATGGTGCAGTTTACACAGCGACAAATAACCGTTCTTGTGTGCTGAAGATAACGGGCATGGGTGGTTCGGTACTGCTTACCGGGGATATAGAAAAAAAGGTTGAAACCAGGCTGTTGCAGCATAAAAAGGACCTGCTGTCAGCAGACATCCTCATCGCGCCCCATCATGGCAGCAAAAGCTCGTCTGGCACCGATTTCATCGAGGCGGTATCTCCGCAGATAGTGGTTTTTGCTGCCGGTTACCGTAATCGTTACCAGTTTCCGAAGCCGGAAATTGTCGAGCGTTTCGCCGCGCAGGGGGCACAGATGTATATGAGCGGCCATGCGGGCGCCATCAGAATGGTCGTTCATCCACAGTCTGGCATTGCTCCCGTTGAGAGCTACCGGGAGAACCACGGAAAATATTGGAATCAACTGCTACCGAAGCTTCGCCAAGATGGCTAATTTCAAGTATCATAGGCCGCTGTACGGGCCTTGCCCGCAAATAACTAATAAGGAAGCTCTGATCAAGTCGTGAACTCGTGTCTTGCGCCCAAAAATTTCCGGTATCGGCGTTGCAAATCTTCGCAATAGCTCGCTCACGCGCGATTCGCGCCTTGATACCGAACATTTTGAATCGCAATCTACTTCGTCCAGACTTAATCAGAGGTTCCATAACATAATAAAAACAGGTGGGATGTGTTTGAGTTGGTAAAATCCGGCGGCTGGCTGATGCTGCCAATAATAATCTGTTCTGTCATTTCTATTTCAATCATCGTCGAGCGATTCTGGAGCCTGCAGCGTGAGAAGGTACTACCCAGGCACCTGGTCGCATCGGTCTGGCACATGATCAAGACCGGCAAGCTGGAAGCCTCGAAAATTGAAGAAGTCGGCAGACAGTCTGCGCTCGGCAAGGTGCTGACCGCAGGGGTTAATAACAGGCAGCACAGGCGCGAGCGCATCAAGGAGAGTATTGAAGAACGTGGCCGTGAAGTTGTGCATGAACTCGAACGCTTTCTCAATCCGCTCGGTACCATCGCCTCGATTTCGCCATTACTGGGTCTGCTTGGTACTGTGGTTGGCATGATCAAGGTGTTTACTGCTATCACCACGCACGGCGTCGGCAATCCTGCCGTGCTGGCCAATGGCATATCACAGGCCATGATTACAACCGCTGCGGGCCTGTCAGTTGCCATCGTAAGCCTGATCTTCTATCGCTATTTCAGGCGCCGTGTCGACACCATCGTGGTAGAGATAGAACGTGAAGCCATCAAGATGGTCGATGTCATCCACAAAAACCGTGAAAACTAAATGAACCTCCGGCCTGACAGACGCGATGAAAGAGTAGACGTCAATCTGACGCCATTGATTGATGTGGTATTTCTGCTGCTGATCTTTTTCATGGTGTCCACGACTTTTGATCGCCATGCAAAACTTAAAGTCGAGTTGCCCGAAGCAAGTGCAAAGAAGGAGCAGCAAGCTGAGGACGCGGTCGTTTTATCTATTGATGTAAAAGGAAATTATTTTATTAATGATCGCCAGGTTGTCAATACAACGTTGGAAACATTGAAAACTGCTCTGCAAAAAACAGTGGCTGATAAAAAAGACGTGACGCTGGTATTAAGGGCAGATGCCAAAACACCTCATCAATCGGTTGTAAGGGCAATGGATGCCGCTTCACAGCTAGGTTTAACACGGCTTTCAATCGCAACAATTGAAAGTAAATAAATTAATACAATTCCAGATATGAGCACGGACCAGGGCGAACATACAGATGTGGGTCAATACTACAGGCGGCTGTTAGCGCTGGCTTTTGTTCACTGGAAGATTTTTTCTGTATCAATCGTCGGTATGATTCTTGTTGCTGGCACGGATACTGCTCTTGCCGCCTTCATGAAGCCATTAATGGATGATGGCTTCGTAAACCGGGATCTTGAAACAATACGTCAACTTCCCCTGATACTTATCGGTATATTTGTCGTACGTGTGTTTGCGATATTTATTTCCATGTATTGCATCAGCTGGGTTGGACGGAAAGTTATCATGGTGTTGCGCGAGAGAATGTTCAGCAAGCTTTTGCTGTTACCAAAAGATTTCTATGACAGGGCAACCAGCGGCGAAATAATTTCCAAGTTTACATACGACGTAGAACAGGTTGCCAATGCATCTACCAAGGCAATCACCATAATCGTGCGTGACACCTTTACGGTGATTGGAATATTGGCCTGGATGTTTTACCTCAGCGTATCTTTGACACTGGTGTTGCTTACAACAGGCCCATTGATTGCAATACTCATCAGTCTTGTAACAAAGAAATTCAGAAAACTGAGCAAGCGAATTCAAAGCAGTATAGGCGATGTTTCCAGGATCGTTGAAGAGTCGATAAAAGCACAAATCGTCGTCAAGGTTTTTGGTGGACGTGATTACGAGGAATCACAGTTTGAAAAAATCAACGACCAGAACCGTCGCCAGAACATGCGCATGATTGCAACTCAGGCACTGAGTACACCAATAATTCGCCTGATTGTCGGCATCTGACTGGCTGTAATCATCTACCTCGTCACCAAAGATGAAAAGATGAGCATTGTTACACCCGGAACATTCGCTTCCTACATGGTTTCACTGACCTTTTTGTTCGGGCCTGTCAAGCGATTAGCTGATGTAAATGTTGATTTACAACGGGGAATCGCCGCTGCTGAGAGTGTTTTCAAGCTGACGGACCTTGATAGTGAGCAGGACAATGGAACTTATACTGCTGAACGTGTTGATGGGGACATCGAATTCAGTCATGTTGGCTTTCGTTATAGCAGCGCAAAAGAAGCGGCACTGGTTGATATCAAGCTTGATATCAAGGCAGGTGAGACAGTCGCTTTTGTCGGCAGATCAGGCAGCGGCAAGTCGACATTACTTCACTTGCTGCCGCGGCTATATGAAGTGGGTGAAGGTTCTATTACGCTCGACGGTCATGATATTCGTGATTTCAAACTGGAAAACCTGCGCAGCCATATAGCGTTTGTCGGTCAGGATGTGGTGCTTTTTAATGACACTGTCGCGCACAATATTGCCTATGGATCAATGCGCGATGCTGATATAAGCCAGATAGAGCAGGCCGCCAGCTCCGCTTATGCCGACGAATTCATCAGGGAGCTCAAACACGGCTACCAGACAATTGTTGGAGAGCGCGGCTTGATGCTGTCGGGCGGACAGCGTCAACGCATCGCAATTGCCAGGGCATTGCTTGCGAATGCCCCGGTATTGATACTGGATGAAGCAACCTCGGCGCTCGATACAGAATCTGAAAGATTTATCCAGTCTTCACTGGAAGCGCTGATGAAAAACCGTACAACACTGGTTATCGCGCATCGGCTTTCAACGATTGAAAATGCAGACAAGATCGTTGTGCTGGATGCAGGAAAAATTGTCGAGACGGGTACCCATCAACAACTGCTTGATATAAATGGACAGTATGCTGTGCTTCACCAGATGCAGTTTGAAAATCAGGCCTGATGAAAAGACTGGATCATTACTGGTATAGCCAGAATCCAGTAGCCTGGGTGCTGTTGCCGTTATCCTGGCTATTCTGCGCTGTATCGGTTCTGCGGCGTTTCATGTATTCAACTGGACTGCTGCCAGGCTATGCCATGTCAGTACCGGTTATTATTGTTGGCAATATTTCTGTCGGCGGTACAGGTAAAACGCCCCTGTTGATTGGTCTATGCGAAATTCTGCATCAACATGGCCTCAAACCCGGTGTTGTCAGCCGCGGATATGGCGCCGCAATAAGCGGTGAATACTCGGTTGCAGCAAATGATGATGCTGCAACTTGTGGAGATGAGCCGCTGCTGATAAAGCAACGCACAGGATGCCCTGTGATAATTGGCCGGGACAGGGTCGCCGCAGCAAAAAAGCTGTTGGCAGAAAATGATTGCGATGTCATTCTCAGCGATGATGGCATGCAGCATTATCGATTGAAAAGAGATATCGAAATTGCGGTTGTCGATACGCAAAGAAAATTTGGTAACGGATTTTGCCTTCCTGCAGGTCCTTTACGCGAACCCGAATCAAGACTGCGCAGCGTAAATATGGTTGTTCATCACGGTAATTCCGGCGATAAATACCATTTTTCTCTCAAATTTGAACAAGCAGTTAACCTGGCAACAGGGGAAAACAGAAAGCTGGAATCGTTTACAACCGGGATGGTTCATGCTGTCGCAGGCATCGGTCATCCTGAGAGATTCTTCAACCAGTTACGGGCCCAGGGGCTGGAAGTGATTGAACATGCCTTTCCAGATCATCATGTATATACATCCAGTGATATTGATTATGCAGATAATTCATCAATACTGATGACGGAAAAAGATGCGGTTAAATGCAAACGCCTGCAACCGACCATGAACTCTGGCGGTATAACTGAAAATACCTGGGCTGTGCCGGTGAGCGCAATAATATCAGCCCAGCTTGGCTATGATTTGATTGAACTGATCAAGCAGTGTTGATGAATAAGAAATTACTTCATATCCTGGTTTGCCCGCTATGCAAAGGTAAACTTCAATACAATAAAAAAAATGCTGAGCTTGAATGCCGCCATGACAATCTCGCATTTCCGCTTCGTAACGGCGTACCCATTTTGCTTGAAATGGATGCCCGGCAACTCACACCAGAAAATAAATAGTCTACAATGCAACTTACCAGATTGACCGTACTATGACTGAACAATTCAATATCGTTATACCTGCCCGTTATGACTCCAGCCGGTTTCCAGGAAAACCGCTGGCGGATATTAATGGTAAACCAATGATCCAGCGTGTTTACGAAGCAGCGGTGGATGCGGGCGCCAGTGAAGTGGTTATCGCTACTGACAGCACCCTGATCGGCATGGCTGCAGAAGAGTTCGGTGCTACGGTATGTATGACACTGGAGGAACACGCATCAGGAACCGACCGTTTATGCGAGGTCGTCGACAAATTGGAATGGGCAGACGATACCGTCGTGGTTAACGTGCAGGGCGATGAGCCATTGATGCCATCGACGATAATCAACCAGGTTGCTGTTGACCTGATAAAAAATAATGAAGCTGGTTGCGCCACGCTCTATACAGGTATCTCGCACGAAGATGCCAGTGATCCAAACATCGTTAAAGTGGTTACAGATGCAAAGGGTTTTGCCCTGTACTTCAGCAGGTCAGTCATACCGTATATTCGCGATACCGATGATGCAGCAGTCACCGAGCTTGTTTATAAAAGACATATTGGTCTTTATGCGTATAGAGTTGCCTTGCTTAAATCATTTCGGACGATGAAACCCTGTGAACTTGAGCAAGCTGAGAAACTTGAGCAACTCAGATTAATGTGGCACGGTACAGCAATCCATGTTGCACAGGCCGCTTCGATTCCCGGGCATGGGGTAGATACACCGGAAGACCTCGAAAGAGTCAAAGCCGCAATTGCACCAGATTTTTGAAAGCGCATTTCAAACAACTATCTTTTAGCCAGACTGATTGAGATCGGCTACTATGATTCCGAATGAACTATTTTAGCCGCAAAATACGCAAACAGCGCAAATAGGTTTTTCTGTAGTAGAAATAGCACAGTACGTAATCTTCGCGTAATTTGCGTTATTTGCGGCTAATACTTAATGAGTTCAAAAATTAGAGATATGACGTGAGTCAAAACCTTACACTGTTTGCTACCTGCCCAAAAGGCGTGGAAGATCTGCTCGCAGCAGAATGCAGCCAGCAGGGCCTGACTGGCGTCAGTACAACGCATGGCGGAGTTTTTTGTCAGGGTAGCCTTAGCAACGCCTACAGTCTCTGTTTATGGTCAAGGGTGGCGAGCAGGGTACTATTACAATTGCA
>DAOWLL010000043.1 GCA_030641945.1 Gammaproteobacteria bacterium
AGAAGTTTCATGAAATGCTTGGAGATAAGGCAGATAAGGTTTTTATTTCATTCGGACTGGATGCTTTGTTTCAAGGGCGAAAAAATAAAGATTGATAATGCATGTTGATCCCCGGGTCATGACGGTAATGATCTCTTCAATTTGCCAACACACAATGCAGAAGGTCATGATTATGTTTAGAGCTATAGCTATAAGCCTGTTAATGATTGTTAGCCTGTTAATTGCATCAGAAATTAATGCGAACACGGTTGATATGCAGGTTTACAAAGGTGAGTTGAGGTTTGTTGTTCCCGCTCAGCAGGCAGGTGGTTCCCTGTTGATTCGTTACCGCTCTAAGACAAGGGAAGTGGTGCGGATCAGTATTAACGGACTGGCATTAACCAATACAACAACAAATGAAGTAACCAGGCTTCATGATCAATCTGCGAGTCTTTCTAATCGCTATGACCACGAGGGTTACTGGGTTACCGATGTTGACTATAGTGATTTGAGTCTTGGCAATGATAACTATCGAATTCAGGGCAGGCTCACGCTTTACCTGATCGGGTCGCAGCGAACAAGAAACTTCAGTGTATATCTGAAGCCCGAAGCCAACAAGAAGCCTCCACATTCGACTATCGACTGGGGTTTAGGCAACTAGTCTGCATCCAGGACATGGGTGTATCAACTGGGGTTTTTTAACGCAAAGGCGCGAAGACGCAAAGGACGCAGAGTTTTTTTGATATTACAACGATTGAATACTCTGGCAGTTGATATGCAGGGCGCACCATGCGCACCGAAAATAGCGCAGAAACCAATGTGGTCATGACAATTCCATTTCATGGCGCCTACGGCGCACCCTGCGGCATCAACCAAACATCGCAATGTCATCAGAACAACTCTACCTCAAGCTGTCACGAGGATGTGGAGAAATCGGGAAACAGGTTACGATTCACATACCTATAAAAAGCTTTTCTTTGCGTCCTTTGCGTCTTCGCGCCTTTGCGTTAAGAAATAAATCATAGTCAGCCTGCCTGGTTTATGCGTTCTGCTTGTCGATTTTGGCCCAGGTGTCGCGCAGTGTGACTGTGCGGTTGAATACCAGCGCTTCTTCATGACTGTCCCTGACAAAGTAACCGGTACGTTCAAACTGGTAGTGCTTGCCCGGGTCTGCTTCGGCCAGTGATGGCTCGAGCTTGCATTGTTCGAGTTTTATCAATGAGTCAGGATTCATGTGTTCGATAAAATTCTCGGCACTGCCAGGATCAGGGTGGGTAAACAATCGATCGTACAGGTTGATCTTTGCATCGATCGCATGCTGAACCGATACCCAGTGTATGGTTCCTTTGACCTTGCGTCCGTCAGGCGAATCACCGCCGCGGGTTTCCGGGTCATAGCTGCAAATCAGTTCAATGACTTCACCGCTATCATCTTTTATAACATCTGTGCAGGTTACGTAATAGGCATAGCGCAAACGCACTTCACGACCGACAGTTAAACGGAAGAATTTCTTTGGTGCGTCTTCCATGAAGTCTTCGCGTTCGATAAAAATGGTTTTTGCAAAAGGAACTTCACGCGTACCCATCTCCGGATGTTGTGGATGGTTTTGTGCTTCCAGCATTTCTACCTGATCATCAGGGTAGTTTTCAATCGTGACTTTTAGCGGCTTGAGTACAGCCATGACACGCAGCGCATGTTCGTTCAGATCTTCGCGCGCAGAGTTTTCGAGTACGGCCATTTCGATAAAGCTGTCTTTCTTGGTAACACCAATGCGGTCACAGAAGTCGCGAATCGACGCCGAGGTAAAACCGCGGCGGCGCATGCCTGATATGGTGGGCATGCGCGGGTCATCCCAGCTATCGACGTGGTTATCATGAACCAGCTGGTGCAGTTTACGTTTACTGGTAACCGTATACTTGAGTTGCAGACGGGCAAACTCAATCTGTTGCGGATGACAGGGTGTACCGGCTTCATCCAGTACCCAGTCGTATAGCGGGCGATGGTCTTCAAATTCGAGCGTACAGATCGAATGCGTGATGCCTTCAATGGCGTCGGAGAGGCAATGAGTGAAATCGTACATCGGGTAGATGACCCAGTCGTCACCGGTACGGTGATGGTGGGTACGCTTGATGCGGTACAGCACCGGGTCGCGCATGTTGATATTGGGCGAAGCCATATCAATTTTGGCACGCAGCACATGTTCGCCATCGGTGAACTCACCTTCTTTCATGCGCTGGAACATACCCAGGCTTTCCTGGATATCACGGTTGCGGAAAGGGCTTTCCTGGCCTGGCTGTTTCAGGGTGCCGCGTGTATTGCGAATATCTTCAGCGCTTTGTGAGTCAACATAAGCCTTGCCGTCCAGTATCAACTTGACGGCAAACATATAGAGTTGGTCAAAGTAATCTGATGCGTGTTTTTCTTCGGTCCATTCAAAGCCCAGCCACCTGACATCCTCCATGATGGCATGCATGTACTCTTCTTCTTCCTTATCTGGATTGGTGTCATCAAAACGCAGGTTGCATTTTCCATTGTAATCCCTGGCAATGCCAAAGTTCAGGCAGATGGACTTGGCATGGCCAATGTGCAGGTAACCGTTTGGTTCAGGCGGGAAACGGGTGTACACGGATGTGTGTTTTCCCGAAGCCAGATCTGCATCGATGATGTTGCGAATAAAATTGGTTTGAACGTTTTCTTTTTCGTCCATTGGTATGTTGTCTGCAGGTTTCATATGGCGCGTTATTCTACATCATCAGGCCCTGCTGCATCAGGCCGATACTCGTGATGAATATAGGTTTTTTCGCGATAGAGCTTCACAACCAGCAAAAACAGCAGTGAAGTTGCGAGCATCATTAATGTAAAAAACCAGTAATAGTCCGCACCTTCCAGTTTGCTGCTGCCATCCGGGTTTTGAATAAAAAAGTTCACGCTGCTGGTAAACAGGTTGCCGATAGCAATGGACATCATGAAAAAGGCCATGATGAATGATTTCATTCTGGCAGGTGCCTGGGTGTAGGAAAACTCCAGGCAGGTGATCGATACCATGACTTCGGCCGATGTCAGTACCACATAAGCAAACAGCTGCCAGCTGATATGCGGTGTGCCGCCCTGGTCGATTCTTTCCTGTGCCAGCGAGGCGATCGTAAAGGCAATCACTGTAATAAACATGCCGATGGCGATTTTGCGCAGCGGTGTGAGTGTGAGCACTTTATTGAGCTGTGGATATACCACATAGGAGAAAACAGGTATCAGCAGCATGACCAGTAGAGGATTGGCCGCCTGGATTTGCGAGGGCAGCAGTTCAATACCGGCAATATTCCGCTCCATGTTTTGCGCCTGCAGTACCCATGCCGAACCTGTCTGGTCAAACAGGGCCCAGAACATGGCAACGAACAAATACAGGATGCCGAGTTTGGCAATTGCCTTGATGCCGTCTTTGCTGAAGGTGTCTCGAATAAAGTGCATGCCGCCGGGACGGATGTGTACAAATTTATAGCGGCCAGCCCAGAAGGTCAGCGTGGCAAGCAGCATTAATACCCCGGGGACACCGAATGCAAGCGGGGCTCCATAATTGTTCAGCAGCCATGGGGTCAGCAGGGATGAAGCAAAAGCGCCAAGATTTATCGAGAAATAAAACCAGCCGAATACGCGCGGCAGCAGGTGACAGTTAGTGGCGCCGAACTGGTCACCGATATGTGCGGAAACGCAAGGTTTGATGCCGCCGGCCCCCATTGCGATCAGTCCCAGCCCAATGGCGAGTCCCAGGCGTGTATCGTCCAGCGCCAGAGCAAAATGCCCCAGGGTATAGACAATAGACAACAAAATGATGGTGCGATATTTTCCCAGCAGGCCATCAGACAGCAGCGCACCCAGCAAAGGTGTGAGGTAGACAGCGGAGACAAACAGGTGGTACCAGCCCTTGGCTTCATCAGCCGCCATAAGCTCGGCATGGCCACCTGCACCCATCAGGTACTGGGTCATGAACACCAGCAGAATCGTACGCATGCCATAGAAGCTGAAACGCTCGGCTGCTTCATTGCCGATGATGTAGGGAATGCCGCGAGGCATGACCTTGCTCGCCACGGGCGCGTGCAGGTAGTTACTCATTTTCTACGTGCTTTTTTGCCGGGTTTTCTGTTTTTCAGGGCGGCCTCAATGGCCTTGTTCGCCCACAGCTGCATGGCATCGGCGTCATCAAGGACTTCGGCAGGCGCTTCGCTGTATGACATGTTGTAAGCTTTGCCATTTCGTTGGTAAAGGAAAAGCGGCAGTCCGCGTTGTTCGAAGTCGGGCCGGTTGGCGGCATCGGTCTTGAAATAAAGCACATCGTCAGCAACAAGTGCAAACATCAGCTCATCGATATATATCCCATATCCGCCGAACATCGCTTTTGCCGATACTGGCCCCAGTGGCTGCATCAATTCCAGCAAATAGTCGACAAATTCATCATGCTTTTTCATAGTACGATATTTTACACCGGTGTCTGTGTTATAAATCCTCAATAAATTGGTTCTTCACCAGACTTGATGGGTTGATACGATAAAACTATGCCACAGAGGCACAGAGGTAAATGCCTGTTTTGTTATTTTGATCTGGATACCAGTGAACGTAGGAGCGGCTTTAGCCGCGAACAATCCGTCAGATCGCGATGAATTCGCGGCTAAAGCCGCTCCTACAAAACTAAAAACCTCTGAGTTCTCTGTGACCTCTGCGGCCAACTCGAATTAGGGGAAGAGCCAATAAATCTTTCTTTGCGCTCTCTGCGCCTCTGCGAGAGTAAACATCTATAGCCTTTGAATTGTCACAAGCCAGGCTTCAACCGTATATATTGTGGGGTAAGCGCTTTGATAAAAGTCAAAGCGTATCCTGGCGATTCATGTAAAGTGCACTTCAAATCAGACGCTATGCAGTAACCCATGATCAACCTTGAAAAAGAAGTAGCCATTGGTATCCCATTGTTTAGACTGGCGTTCCGACCTTTTTTCCTGGGCGCGGGCATATTTGCTGTAGTGTCGGTTTTTATCTGGATGATAGTTTATGTTCATGGCATAAATTTCAACTTTTCCGGGATGTCGCCAACGACATGGCATGCGCACGAGATGATATTTGGTTATGCAATGGCAGTTATTGCTGGTTTCCTGCTGACCGCAATTAAAAACTGGACAGGACAGCAGACCCTGCGAGGCCCGGGGCTGCTTGTGCTGTTTGTGCTATGGCTACTGGCCCGTACCCTGCCGCTGACCGGGATTAATGTACCATTGCTAGTATTGGCCAGTATTGATTTACTGTTCATGCTGTTACTTGTAGTTGCAGCGACCATGCCTGTATTGAAAGCGAAGCAATACAAGCAACTGGGTGTTGTCTCGAAGCTTGTTCTATTAATGCTGAGCAATATGCTGTTTTACCTGGGTGTTAGCGGAATTATCGAAGATGGTATACGTTGGGGTTTGTATTCTGGTCTTTATATGATTATTGCATTGGTATTTGTAATGGCTAGACGTGTAATACCTTTTTTCATTGAAAATGGCATAGATGGTCAGGCTGATATTAAAAACCGACTCTGGGTGGATTTATCAAGTCTTGTCCTGCTGATTGCCTTGTGGATCCTGGATGTGTTTACAAACCTGGAAACGGCTGTCTCAACAGTTGCCGTCATGCTGGTTGCCTTGCATATAATACGCATGGCAGGATGGTACACAGGTCAAATCTGGAGCAAGCCATTATTATGGGTGCTCTATATCGCATATGGCTCACTGGTTGCGGGTTTTGCTTTAAAAGCTACTGAATCCTGGTTCGGCTTTTCCCCCAACCTTTCTGTGCATGCATTTGCATATGGTGGTATTGGTGTTATGACCATAGGAATGATGTCACGTGTCATACTCGGTCACACGGGTAGAAACGTGTCCGAACCACCACCAATCCTGTCCTGGTGTTTTATATTACTGGTGTGCGGCGCACTGTTCAGGATTGTTTTCCCGTTAATCAGTATGGATTTTTATATTTACTGGATCGGGATATCCCAGTTGTTGTGGATTGCTGCCTTTATGATATTTCTCGTTGTATATGCGCCGATGTTGTGGTCAACACGTATTGATGGACGCGATGGTTAAAAACAGTGGCGCGGGACGGGTTTCGAGTGGCGAGGAAAAACCGGCTGTATACATAACACATACGTAGGGTGGGCTCTGCCCACCATTTTATTTATCGAAATTCGTTATGTGATGTTGCAGTAATGGTGGGCAAAGCCCACCCTACCAGTATAATTAGTCGTATTGCTCTTTGCGCTCTCCATGCGACTACGTGGAAAACATCTATTCCTTTATAAAAAATCTTATCGCTATCGCCACGCCAATGGCGAGCAGTATCAGCAGGTGTTCTGTATGCAGGACGCCATGCAGCATTGTTCCCGTTTCATGACCCGGGTGTGCATAGGCTGCCGGTGAGGTCAGGGCGGATAAAAGTGACAGCGCAGAAAGTTGTTTGAATCGTTTAGCGAGTTTCATTTAATGGCTCCTGTATCTTTTAGCGCACTTTAACAGTCGTGATTTCTTCACCATCCGGATCAGTCAGGTGTACAGCGCATGCTATACATGGGTCGAAGCTGTGGATGGTGCGTAATATCTCGACAGGCTGCTCGGGGTCATGCAGGGTATGATTGTCCTGCAGGGCAGCTTCATAGGCACCGGGCTGACCGTTCGGGTCTCTTGGGCCTGCATTCCACGTGCTGGGGACAACGCACTGGTAGTTATTGATCTTTTCATCCTCGATCACGATCCAGTGGGCCAGGGCGCCTCGAGGTGCTTCCATGAAGCCTACACCACGTGCCTGTGTGGGCCATGTCGATGGTTCCCATAACACTTCATTAAAGGTGCGTGTGTCACCCGCTTTGATGTTTGTAATGAGATCGTCATACCAGCCCTGCATGTTGTCAGCAAAGATCTTGGTTTCAAGGCCGCGCGCAGCAGTGCGCCCCAGAGTGGAGAACAGCGCGGTGACCGGTACATCCAGCGTGTTCAGTGTCAGGTTGACCAGTTCCTTGGCCTGCTCATTGCCGGTGGCGTATAGCATTAATACACGCGCTAGCGGACCCACCTCCATCGAATGACCTTTCCAGCGCGGAGATTTGAGCCACGAGTAGGACTGGTCAACATCCAGGTGCTGATAGGGCGGTTTTGGCCCAGTGTAATTCAGATTGGTTTCGCCATCATAGGGGTGCAGACCCTGGTCCTTGCCGCCGTTATAGTCATACCAGGAATGTGAAACGAACTCCTGGATCTGACTGGGGTCGTTCATGTCGACTTCATGAATGGTGGTGAGATCACGATTCAAAATAGCGCCGCCTGGTACAAGATAGGATGAGGGGTCCTCCATACCCTTGCCTGCGGTAGGGAAGTCGCCGTAGGTGAGGAAGTTGCCGAGCCCTTCACCGCGTGATCCCCAGTCCTTGTAAAAGCCGGCAATTGCCAACAGGTCAGGGATATAGACCTGGTCAACAAAGGTGCGCATCTGGTTGATGATGTCCTGTACCTGCGACAGCCGCTTGGCGTTGATCGCGGAATCGGAATTCAGATCGATTGGACAGGCAACACCGCCGACAACGAAGTTCGGGTGCGGGTTCTAGCCGCCGAAGATCGTGTGTAGCTTCGCCACATCACGCTGCCAGCTGAGCGCTTCAAGATAATGTGCCACGGCCATCAGGTTGGCTTCTGGCGGCAGCTTGTATGCAGGATGGCCCCAGTAAGCCTTGGCAAAGATACCGAGCTGTCCAGATTCAACGAAGTCCTTGAGTTTCTTCTTCATGTCCGAGAAGTAGCCGGGAGAAGATTTAGGATAACTGCTTAACGACTGTGCCAGTTCCGAAGTGGCCTTGGGATCCGCGCTCAGTGCGGACACCACATCGACCCAGTCGAGTGCATGCAGATGATAGAAATGCATGACATGGTCATGGACATACTGCGCACCGTTCATCAGGTTGCGAATCAGTTCGGCATTGGGCGGAATCTTGTAATCCAGCGCATTCTCGACCGAGCGGATAGAAGCCATGCCATGTACCAGTGTGCATACGCCGCAAATGCGTTGCGCAAATGCCCATGCGTCCCTGGGATCGCGGCCTTGCAGAATGACTTCAATACCACGCACCATCGTGCCAGATGAGTAGGCGCTTTCAATCTTGTCGCCATTCATTTGTGCTTCGATACGAAGGTGACCTTCGATGCGGGTAATCGGGTCAACTACAACTCTTTCATTGGACATGTTCGTGATCTCGCTTTATGAATTCAGATAATCAGACAGAATTTGATATTGCTGTTCGCTTTCGTTACTTGTTGACATGTCATCGGCATCAATTTGCATGCTGGTCCTTGCCATTCGGCTGCTCATGGCTGCCTGCCAGGCTGGGCTGCCTGATGAACATTGTTCGCACGGAGTCAGTGCAGCCACCGCTGCCCTTGAAACAAAATAGCCGGCCTGTTCTGTCCAGTTACCTTCTGCTCCACAGCGTGTGTGGCTGTCGATGGTTGAAGCTTTTGCTGTTCTCAGAGCATTCGAAAGTTCATCAGCTGAGGCTTCATTGTCAGCTGCAACTTTGACAACACGTGCAATGCGCTCATCAGTACTTAATGCTAATACGTGTTCGACAAACCTGGCCGCAATCAAACGCTGACTAGACTCATCAAGATCTTTTATCGCTTGTTTGAACTCAGTGTCATTTGTTATTTGGCTCATTTTCGTCACTCTACTTATTTAATTATCTTCGAGGTTTTCAGCAAGTATTTCAGTCAGGCTGAGTACGGGCATATCCATGTGATTTTCCTCGAGACCGTCCTCGAGATAGATGCGGCAGTTAGAGCAGGCCGAAATCATGCCATCGACATGGATTGCATCGAGCTGGTCTTTCTTGCGCTGAAACACCTGCAGCCGGATTTCATCGGCACGTTCGTTG
>DAOWLL010000376.1 GCA_030641945.1 Gammaproteobacteria bacterium
GAATACATTCTCTGGCATGGCTATGATGACGGTGAAAAGGTTACCTTCGAGCATGATCCATACACCAGTATCTGGCGGCGCATGGGTGTCGGCTTTATGCGCATAATGCCGATTGAATCGCAGTTGTGATTCATTGCGAGACCTAAAGTTACTTTTTAAATAAGTGTCATTGCGAGGAGTAATTAAATACCCGTCATTGCGAGGAACGAAGTGACGAAGCAATCTCCAGGGGCCTGGTATTAATCGACAAGATTGCCGCGCCGCGCTCGCAATGACAAAAGTAGGCCTGCTTAAGGAACGTTGCAGGCGAGCCGGTCTTGCCGGGAACGGCGCTGCCTTATCCCGGCCTACTTTATTAATGTTGCGTGTAGGGTGCGCCGTGTGCACTGTATCAGTCAACATAAAAAATATCTCAGAAGTAGGCCTGCATAAGGAACGTTGCAGGCAGCAGGTCTTGCCGGGAACGGTGCTGCCTTATCCTGGCCTATTTTATGAACGCTGCTTGTAGGGTGCGCCGTGCGCACCAGAGTACAATTTAAATTTTTTATAACGCCCATAGAGTAACTATGCTTAACAAATGTTTTAGCCCTGTTTTTATCTTGCTGCTAATGAGCATGCTTGCAGCCTGTTCCAAGGAAGAATCCATCACCGCAGACCAGGCTATTATCGAATATGATCTGCTGTATACATTACCCAAAGAAACCATCTCTTATGATGAGGAAGTGCGGCCAATACTCGAAAGCCGCTGCGTGGTTTGCCACGGCTGTTACGATGCACCCTGCCAGTTAAAACTGTCTTCGCCGGAAGGTATCCACCGCGGTGCCAATAAGAAAAAAGTCTACAACGGCGCGCGCATTACTGCGGATGAACCGACGCGCCTGTTTATCGATGCGATGACAACCGAAGAATGGAGGCAGAAAGGATTTGATACGGTGCTGAATGAAGGCGATGCCAATCCGTTAACAAACCTGGAAGACTCCGTGATGTATCGCATGCTGCGTCAAAAGCAGCTGTATCCGCAAGCGCGCACCGGCATGCTCAGTGATGATTTCGATCTCGGCCTCGATCGTGCGCAGACATGCCCGACACTGGGTGAGTTTGACAAGTACGCAGCTGAACATCCCAAGGGAGGCATGCCTTATGCGATGCCAAATATGGGCAGTGAAGAATACACGACACTGGTGCACTGGCTGGCACAGGGCGCAACCATGCCGGAAGACAAGGCACCATCAAAAGTGGCTGCAAAGCAGATAAAGAAATGGGAAACATTTCTTAACGGCAGCAGCAATAAAGAAAGACTGGTTGGCCGTTATTTATATGAGCACCTGTTTCATGCGCACCTGCATTTTGCCGGCACCGCTGATCGCGAATTCTACCGCCTGGTTCGCTCAAATACGCCACCGGGCAAGCCAGTCGAAGTTATACCCACACGACGCCCTTATAACGATCCTGCCGCTTCGGTTTATTACCGCATTGTGCGCCACCAGGGCAGTATCGTTGCCAAGACGCATATGGTGTACAAGCTGTCCGACAAGCGCTTGCAGCGTTACAGGGAACTGTTCATCGAGACTGAATACGAAGTAGCAAGTCTGCCGTCCTATGATGCGGCGGTGGCATCTAACCCGATAAAAGCCTTTGCAGCTATTCCTGTAAAATCGCGCTACAAATTCCTGCTGGATGAAGCGCGATTCTTTATCGAAGGTTTTATCAAGGGACCTGTTTGCCGTGGACAGATAGCGCTGAATGTAATCGAAGACCAGTTCTGGGTCGTGTTCTTTGATCCGGACGCCCCTCTAATGTCTCTGAATGACGAGTTCCTCAATGCAGTCTCTGACTATCTCGCATCGCCATCTGAAATGGAAGATAACTTCAAAGTGATTAGCGGCAAGAAGCATTACAGAAAACTGTTCCAGAAATATATACAAACGAAAGAGGAAGCTGTTGCAGATTTCGATCTGGTAAATATTAAAGATGCGATGCGCTACATCTGGAAAGGTGGCGGCAACAATCCCAATGCTGCGCTGACCATATTCAGGCATATGGACAGTGCATCGGTAAACTATGGTTTTATAGGCGATTACCCGGAATCCGCGTGGGTGATCGATTACTCGGTGCTGGAGCGGATCCACTATCTACTGGTTGCCGGCTTTGATGTCTTCGGTAACCTTGGCCACCAGCTGAACACGCGTTTATACATGGACTTTTTGCGTACAGAAGGTGAAGACTACTTCCTGGCGTTCCTGCCTGCTGACAAACGAGTAGCGATTCGAGATTCCTGGTACCAGGGCATTCGTAAGAGCAGCAAGGATGACGAGGGTAAGGTTAGCTGGATTAACAAGGAAATCGTTACCGGCTATCAAACCGATGATCCTCAGCTTGAGCTATACCAGCATCTTGAAAGCTATCTGGGTCCATTGACCGGCGATGGCGATTTCATCAATCGTTGCACAACGGATAAATGCAAACCCAGGGTGAATCAGAATATTCTGCGCGTCGACAAGGCCATGCAGCAAGCTGCAAAAATGGATGGATTTGTCGTCCAGTTCTTACCGGATATTGCATTTGTACGTGTGAGGATGGGTGGCAAGCTGGAAGATGATCTTGCCTATACCATGATCAGCAATAAGGCCTATAAACGCGTTACTTCAATGTTCGCCAATGAGAAACTGGTAGACCGGCGTGATTATGAGGAAGATACACAAACCGTAGTCAGGTGGCTTGAAGGCTCATACCCGAATTTCTTCTACGTGGTAGATCTGGATGATATTGAAAGCTTCGTTGAAGAATACGATGCGCTAAGCAACCGCCAGCAGTATGAAGCATTCGTTGCCCGCTATGGTTTGAGAAGAACCAGTGATGATTTCTGGAAACATGCCGACTGGTTTAACGAGCAGTATGCAAGAGAAAAACCCAGGCTGTCCGGTATCTACGACCTGAACCGTTATCAGAATCGTTAAGGATACTATGC
>DAOWLL010000279.1 GCA_030641945.1 Gammaproteobacteria bacterium
CTGCCATGCGCTGGGCGAAGTTGCTGCGCCCTTCGACAACCCGATATTCATCGACGCTGTTGATCCTCACGACCCCAACAGCGTGCTGCAGGCGGCCAAGCACAACATTCTGGCGCTGCATGACAACGAACACGACACCAATCTGCTCAATGAAAAACCGGTGCTGTGCGCCCGTTGTCACTATTCCGCAGCGCTGGACCTGGCCGGTACAGGGCCTGCAGGTGAGCAGCTTAGCAAGCCCAAGATGTCCGAGGTGATGCACGGCCATCACGGTGAACTGACTGTCCCGAACTCAAATGAACTGCTGTTCCCAACTAACGGCACACTCGAGCAGACCTGTTATCAATGCCACCCGGGCAAGGTGACGAAATGCCTCAGGGGCGCCATGGGCGGAGCCGGCATCGACTGCGTCGACTGCCATGGCAGCATGCTGGCCGTGGGCAGAGACACGCGCGAACCCTGGATTGATGAGCCCCGATGCGAGTCCTGCCATACGGGTGATGCCGTGAGCAACCTGGGAGGCATCCGACTGTCACAGGCCTGGGATGGTGACATCGATATCGCCACTCCCCGCCTGGCAGACAACAAACGCTTCGCTGAAAACACCGATACGCTCTACCGCAACAGCCTGGGTCACGGCGATGTCGCCTGCGAAGGCTGCCATGGCTCCACCCATGCGATCTGGCCGAATGCACTGCCGACTGCCAATGACAACCTGGCGGCCATCCAGCTGCAGGGCCATGCCGGCACCATCAGCGAGTGCAGCAGCTGCCATACCAGCCTGCCGCTGACCCTCAGTGGTCCCCATGGTATGCATAACGTCAACAGCAGGGAGTGGAACCTCGAACATGAGGATTTCTACGAGAAAAACCCCAGTGCCTGCCGCGCCTGCCATGGCCAGAACCTGGAAGGCACGGTGCTGTCCCAGACCGCTGCGGACCGCGACTACCTGCGCGACGATGACGATGACGATGACGACGAAGGTGGTGGTGCTCAAACCATCCACGTGGCCAAAGGCACGGCTGTGAGCTGCGACCTGTGCCATGAAAAACCGTGATCAAAGCTAATGGCAAAAGGGCTGAATGACAGGGGCTTCTGCTTCCCTCTTATTCAGCCCTTTTATTCAGCCCTGATAATCCCGTTATTGATGCACTTTAACTGGCACCAGTAATACCGGAAAACATCGGGTCATTATTTGATCAGGAAATTATTTTGTTAACACGGTTGATTCTCATTACTGAATCCTTATACTAAAACTAGTTCCTTGCACAGGTAGGCCGATATACAAAAACAACTATTATCGACCGCAATCATGTAGAAACTTGAAGCCGTATTAGACATGGAGGGGTATGGATATGTCCCAGTCAAGATGGTTGCTGTTACACATGCTTATCTCAAATTCGAGTCTGACGCTCGTCGCTCTCTCTATAAGCTTTTTCCAGCCCACCTACGCACAAGCGTTCGACTTCACTGATGCGGAAGTCATTGAAGAGAATGGCGTTTTCCATATAAAAGTATCAGCCATTATTGAAGCGCCTGCTGAATACATCAGGGATGTTCTCGCTGACTCTGTACATATTTATCGTTTGAGTCCCTCCATTATCGAGAGTGAAGTGCTGCCTTCCAGCTCATCGGGTGAAAAACGGGTCAGAACCAGGCTGCTGTGTTGCACTCCCGTGTTTTGCAGAGAAGTTGAAAGAGTCGATATTGTACGTGTGCTGGAATCAGGTGATTTCGAAGCCGAGATCATCCCCTCTTTAAGCGAATTCAAGTCCGGCAAAGCAACATGGAAGATCACGCCAAGGTCAGATCACACCTATCTCGTCTATGAGGCCACTCTCGAACCGGATTTTTTCATACCACCCATCGTTGGCACCCAATTGGTAATACGGAATCTACGCGATGAATTTACGACAACGTTCCTCAGAATAGAAAAAATTGCCCGCATCAATGCTGAAAGAGACTGGAGTACAGAGCTTTTGCTCTCTGATGCAGCATCAAAGACATTGAGGGTACCCTGCAATCAGAGTACGAGCGCGAATTTACAGTGAAGCAACTGTTTTTATACATGAGTGTTACGAATATATTCTTGATAAGCGGTTGTGCGACACAACAGGTGAGCTACCAGAACGATGTCGTTCCTATATTCGAATACAGCTGCATCGAGTGCCACACCTCTCCCGATGGCATTGGCTACAAGGCTACTGGACTTGAGATGGATTCATACCAGTCATTGATGCAGGGTACTGTTTACGGGCCGGTAGTTGTTGCAGGTGACAGCCGTCGCAGTATTTTGAATATGCTGGTAGAGGGGCGCGCCGGTAAACCTCAGCGTATGCCTCATAATGAAGATGAAGTATTGAGCAGCGCACAAATCGAAACACTCAGGAACTGGGTTAACCAGGGCGCTTATGACAACTGAGCGCCCCTCTTACTAACCCGAACTCTGATTTCCCGACATACAGAGCCTCCAGAACAGTTCGGATCAAGGCGCGGGTCGCCGGCAATGGCCCAGTCCTTGCCAAGAGTCGCAACGCCGAGCCGGACTGTTATGGTGACTCCCTTCGGGCTTGCCTGTGCGTGCCCGCGGACTGCGTTATCGGTACTTGCCGTAGGAATGCTACGGTGGCGTACCGATGCCTTGCCGCGAACGCGCACAGGCAAGCTGTATGTCGGGAAATCAGAGTTCGGGTTAGTAATCCTGAATAATCTTTAAACTACTTCTCGATCAGCTCCAACGTATTGCCATCGTAATCCCTGCAAAACAGTGCACGCCTGCCTGAACTGCTGAGCGTGTAGCGCAAATTCGCCCTGTCTAGCTCGGCAACCACCTCATCAAGACTGGATACCGTCAACGCAGTGTGCCTGTCCCTGCCGCCATGTTGCGGCCGACCCTGCACTGGATCTGGATTCGGCAGTTCGATCAGGTGGATCTGTCCGCCTTCGCCAAGATTCAGCCAGGCACCAGGGTAGGACAAATCCGGCCTGTCGTGATCCTGCTCAAGACCAAGCACGTCTATGTAGAACTCGAGCGCCCTGCTTGTGTCCTTCACCAGCACACTGGCATGGTCAAAACCCCTGATTACACCTTTCGCCAAGGCCTTTACCCTCAAAATCGCTTATAATGTGCGCCCCTCAGGCAGTACTGATTATCCTGGGACTGCGGATAAGTTAATCCTCTCGCTTAATAGGCCGAGAAAGCTGAGTTTATACGAAAGTAAACGGGCACTTCGAGCCCATTTGTGGCGCCCTGTGAAAGAGAAACTTGAATAAGCCCCAGATAATGAATCCACTGTTGCAAAAACTCCAGCCCTATCCCTTTGAGAAGCTCGTAGCGCTCAAGGCCGGATGCACGCCGCCAGCAGATCTGGACCACATAGCCTTGTCCATTGGTGAGCCCAGGCATCCATCACCGGAGGTTGCACTGGCGCCATTGCGTGACAATCTTCACCAGGCCAATCGCTATCCGTTGACCAGGGGCAGCCCTGAACTGCGCCAGGCGATTGCCCACTGGCTGCAGCATCGCTTCAAGCTGGGTGCTGACAGTGTTGATGCTGATAAACATGTGATCCCTGTCAATGGTACACGCGAAGCCTTGTTTGCCTTTGCCCAGTGCATCGTTGACAGAAAACCGGGTGCGCTGGTGATGATGCCCAATCCGTTCTACCAGATTTACGAAGGCGCCGCACTGCTAGCGGGTGCAGAGCCCTACTTCTACAGCACCCTCAAACACAGAAATTACCTGCCTGACTTCGATGCCATTGACGAAGACAGCTGGAAACGCTGCCAGATGGTCTATATTTGCA
>DAOWLL010000483.1 GCA_030641945.1 Gammaproteobacteria bacterium
AGCCCATACTGGAAATCATATCTAAATGTGTATGGGATATGTCACGTACGCCTAACGGCAAAGCGATTCCCCCATTCATGCAATGCCTGCCCGAAGCATCACGCCGCCTGGGCACACTGGAGCAGATGCAGCATTTTCTCGACATTCTTTTCGAGATGATGGAAACCACCACGACATCTGTCCATGGTCATCATAAAACACATTCCAGCCAGGGCTTCCCTGAGCTGTTAAAACAGACACCCTATCTGTTAAACCAGTTATCGCTGGAAGGTTTAAAAAGCTGGATCGAATACGGCACACGTAATTACAGCAATCACCCGGAACGCCAGAAAGATTATTTCAGTCTGCAGTCTGCCGACAGTAAAGCCATGTTGCAGCGTGAGCGTCATGGCACCCTGTACATGGACAACGAACGCAAGCTGGATATGTATTTACGTGGTATGTGGGAAGATGAATCCTACTTTGTGCCCTACTCCCTGGGTTTCGATGAACTGCGCAAACCCATCCCTTACTATGACAAACTGGGCATTCGTGTACCTGATGTATATGATGATTTAAATGGAGTATCCGGAATTGATCGTTACCGGGTAACGATTGCGCATATTGCCGCCCATCGTAAATGGACAACAGCCATCATCGCCGATAACTTCAGTCCGTTCCAGCGCATTGCTATCGAACACCTGGAAGACTCACGCGTAGAATATTTAATGCTCAAGGAATACCCGGGATTACGTAAACATCTGCTGGCGCTACATCCAAAACCTGTTGAAGGCGATTGTGACACAGGAAAAGAATCCTGCATACGCCATCGCCTGGCGATGTTATCGCGCGCGATTCTGGATGAAAATCACGGCTACACCAACGAGCACATTCTGGATTTTGTAGAACATTTTAATAAAGCAGTCGAAGAAGATGGCGGCAGTACAAAAGCGATGGCTGATATTGCTGTTTTGTTTACTGCACGCACCCGTTTACAAAGCGATCAGTCGCCTAATATCCGGTTCGAGAATACGGAAGTTGATTACCGCGATGATAATCGTCACATGTGGATCTTTATCGAGGAAGGCGATGAGGAAGAAGCCTTCGAAGATAACCGCGATGCCAAACCGGAAGAGCTGGAAAGTGAAGGCCTGCCACCACGTCATTATGCCGAATGGGATTACAACACACAGACTTTCAAACCTGACTGGGTAAGCCTGTATGAGTCCATCCATCCATCGGCCAATGCCTCGGATATTGATGCCATACTGGACAAGCACAAAGCGCTGGCCAAGCAGTTAAAGAGAATTCTGGACATGCTCAAACCACAGCAATTTGTACGCGTCCGTTACCAGGAAGAAGGCAGTGAACTGGATTTGGACGTCGCGATTCGTTCACTGATAGACTACAAATGCGGCGCGCAACCCGACCCGCGCATTAATATGAGCCACGAACATTCTGGTCGTGATATTGCCGTGATGTTATTGCTGGACCTGTCTGCTTCACTAAATGACGTACCCGATGGGTCAGATCAGAGTATCCTGCAACTTAGTCAGGAAGCCGTATCTCTATTGGCATGGACCATAGAACAACTGGGCGATAAATACGCCATTGCAGGCTTCCATTCAGATACACGTCATAATGTCCGCTATTACCACCTCAAGGGTTACAGCGAACAATTTGACGATTCAGTAAAAGGCCGACTCGCCGCAATGGATGCAGGATTCTCAACACGCATGGGCGCAGCCATTCGCCATGCTTCGCATTATCTTGAAGCACAAAAAGCTGATAAAAAATTGTTGCTGATACTTACCGACGGTGAACCCTCTGATATCGACGTCGATGACGAGCAATACTTAATAAGCGACGCCAAAAAAGCAGTGGATGAAATCTCATCAAAAGGCATGTACAGCTACTGCATCAGCCTGGACAAAAAAGCCGATGATTATATTCAGGATATTTTTGGTGCTGCCGGTTACAGTGTTATTGACCATGTTGAAAAGCTGCCTGAAAAACTTCCACTGCTGTTCACAGCTTTAACATCTTAAGAGTGATTTACGCACAGACCCTGACCTTTTCATAAGATGACAGGCTTTTACCATGCAAATATTAATGGGGCTTCACCACATCAAGCGGGGAAAATTCAAATGATTGCCACAGAGAACACAGAGAACACAGAGGTTTTAGCCGCAAATAACGCACTAAAATGTAAGGAACATTTTGAACGCACGCCAGTGCGGCCCGCA
>DAOWLL010000181.1 GCA_030641945.1 Gammaproteobacteria bacterium
GGCGTGTCCTTGTTGGCATGCTGGATTATCTGCCTGGTATGCCAGACGATTTCGGCAGGCGTGTGTCTGAGGAAATATTCATCAGTGAAATTGTTCCAGATAGCGCTGATTTCGAGCGTTCCAAAACCTTCCTTGGACAGGGTTCTGAAGGCATAAGTGCGGTTATGATCAATATCATCCTGTCGATTGGCCTGATGTTCGCGTCCTTGTTGCAATACTTGAGCGGTTTTGTTGTATAGCTCAATGAGTAATTTGTCTTTCCAGCTGTTCCATTGCTTCGGGTTAGTGGCGCGTATATCGGCCATCGTCAACAAGTAGAGATAGTCCAGCTTTTCCAGGGTGTTCACGCTTCCAGTAAATTCAGCGATTATTTCCGGATCGCTGATATCTTTGCGCTGGGCAGTGATCGACATGATAAGGTGGTTGCGAACCAGCCAGCTCACGAGTTCGGCATCTTCCTGGCTCAAATTGTGGTCAAGACAAAACTCGAGTGCATCCACTGCGCCAAGTTCAGAGTGATCACCATCACGGCCTTTTGCGATATCGTGAAACAGGCCCGCGAGATAAAGTAATTCGGGTTTCTTCAGATGAAGGGATATGCCGCTTGCCAGTGGAAACTCATGGCAGAATTCGGGTACAGACAGGCGGCGTAAATTGCGCAGCACGAAAAGCGTGTGCTGATCGACGGTAAAGGCGTGAAACAGATCGTACTGCATGCGGCCTACGATCTGGCTAAAAGCAGGTATGTAGGCGGCAAGAATGCCATAACGGTTCATGCGTCTAAATTCATGTGTTACACCACGGCTTTGCCGGATGATATGTATGAACAACCTTCTTGCCTCATCGGATTGACGAAATTCGTCGTTGATAAGGTGTCTGTTCTCACGTATAAGCCGAATCGTTTCAGCACGCACACCCTGAATCTCGGGGTGTTGTTCATTAATCAGAAACAATTCGAGCAGTGTAGTCGGTTTGTTCCTGAAAACGTCCTTATGCGTGACTTCAATATAACCATGCTTGATCTGGAATGATTCATTGATTACGACAGTTTCACCGGGCTTGTCTTTATACAGTATTGCTTCACGAAACAGCTGTAAAAGCATTTCATTCAAGCGTTCAAGTTCCATTACAGCACAGTAATACTGCTGCATGAACTGCTCGATAGCTCTATTGCTTCTCTGCTTTTCCTCGTCGTCCACGAAGCCGAATTCGATAGCAAGCTGGTGTTGATGATCAAACAACAGGCGATCTTCACGGCGTCCGGTCAGGTAATGCAAACTGCAGCGAATTCGCCATAGCAGTTGCTGTCCATCGAGTAATGTTTTCAACTCTTCTTTACGTAAGAAATCATGATTAACCAGATCGTGTAAACTGGACGTGCCAAAATGACGTTTTGCCACCCAGCCAATCATCTGGATGTCCCTCAGGCCCCCGTGACCTTCCTTTATATTGGGCTCAAGATTGTAGGCAGTATCGTTGTATTTTCCGTTACGTTGTATCTGTTCCTTAAGTTTGGCCTGAAAGAAAGACTGGTTGTCCCACATTCTGTCTGGCCCGGTTAACACATGCATCTTTTTGAATAAATCCGTATCACCCGAGAGCAGGCGTGATTCCATGATATTGGTTGCTACGGTAATATCATTGACTGCCTCGTCTACACATTCATCCAGTGTGCGCACGCTATGACCGATCTCGAGACGGCCATCCCAAAGCAGCATGATGAATTTTTCAATTGCATCCTGTGTTAGTTCGTCTTCTTCATCCTGCAGTAATAGCATGAGGTCGATGTCGGAAGCAGGGTGCAACTCGCCTCGTCCATAGCCGCCAACAGCGATCAGTGCAATGGGTTGTTGGATCGGCGCAAAATAATGTTCAAACAGCGTAACTAGCAAGCGGTCAAGCAGGGATGCGCGGCCAACGACAATTTCCTCAACCGGGGTCCCGCCCTGATAAAGCCGCTTCAAACCTTCATTAATGTTTGTGACCGAGGATTTCAGGGTTGGCAATACATTGCCAGGGTCTGATAGCAGTGCCTGTTTCAGCTTTTGTTCATCGAACAGGCTGTTGATGTCGTCATGAGCGTTTTTGTTGATTGCATGCATGTCAGATCTCATCTCCCGGGCATTGCGTCAGCACCTCATAGCCATCATTCGTTACAAGGATAGTATGCTCCCACTGCGCAGAAGGGCTGTGGTCTTTGGTGACAACGGTCCAGTTATCACTGAGTAATTTGACGTGGCGTTTACCGGCATTGATCATGGGTTCAATGGTAAAAGTCATTCCGGCTTCGAGCTGAATGCCCGTGCCGGGTTTACCATAGTGCAACACCTGGGGGTCTTCGTGAAATCCACGGCCAATTCCATGGCCGCAATACTCACGCACGACAGAACAATGACTGGATTCTGCATGCTGCTGAATAGCGTGGCCGATATCACCAAGATACGTGCCCGGTTTTACCTGCTTGATGCCAATAAGCAGACACTCGTGGGCAATTTTACTGACACGAGCCGACCTGATATTTGGCTCTCCAATCATGAACATTTTACTGGTGTCGCCGTGATAATCATCCTTGATCACCGTTATATCAATATTCAGGATATCACCGTTTTTTAATATTTTCTCACCGGGAATGCCATGACAAACCTGGTGGTTTACTGAAGTACAGATTGATTTTGGGAAACCATGATAGTTCAGTGGCGCCGGAATTGCTTTCTGGGTGTTCACGATATAGTCATGGCAAATAGCGTCCAGTTCCTCTGTTGGAATACCTGCTTTCACGTAGGGACGTATCATCTGCAGCACTTCGCCGGCAAGGCGCCCGGCGACACGCATTTTTTCTATTTCTTCGGCAGTTTTTATATTGACTGACACGGCAGTAAATTCCATAAAAAACAAAGCATTATATTATGTTTCTCAAAATGTAGTTATGTATTCTTTCGTTGTTTCCTGGCGCTCAATATGGTATAAAGCCGCCGCGTTTAACGCAATTCACTCGATATGCGTCTGATCAGGTAGCTGAAATGGTGCCAACAAGACGATCATATCGGATTTTAATTCGCACATACACCGACACATGCAATTGGGTGCCGACATAAAAACGGTTATTGCATGGGGTGTGTGGAGGCTTAACCCCTTTAGGAGATATTTATGTCTAACGTATCTATGCGTCTGATGCTTGAAGCAGGCGTTCACTTTGGTCACCAGACCCGGTTCTGGAACCCAAAAATGGCAGAATTCATTTTTGGCGCCCGCAACAAGATCCACATCGTCAACCTTGAAAAAACTCTGCCGCTTTACAACGATGCTGTCAATGCGATTGGCAAGATTGCTTCTAATCGAGGTTCTGTTCTATTTGTCGGTACCAAACGCGCAGCACGCAACACGATAATGGAAGAATCACTGCGTTGTGGAATGCCTTATGTAAACCACCGCTGGCTCGGCGGCATGCTGACCAATTACAAAACTATCCGCCAGTCTATTCAGAGACTGATGGATCTTGAAGAAATGTCTAGCGGTGACGGCTTCGCCAAACTTACCAAGAAAGAAGCGCTTGGTTTGACACGTGAAATGGAAAAGCTTGAGAAGGTGCTTGGCGGTATCAAGAACATGAAAGGTCTGCCAGATGCGTTATTTGTGATCGATGTTGGCCATGAAGAGATTGCAGTCAGTGAAGCCAACAAACTGGGCATTCCTGTATTTGGCATTGTAGACACAAACAATTCACCTGATGGCATTGATTACATTGTTCCTGGCAATGATGATGCTATCAAGGCTATTCGCCTTTATTTACAAGGTGTTGCAGACGCTATTATTGAAGGGCGTGCTTCTGCTGTTATTCAACCTGAAGAAGTAGAAGAGAAAGCACCCAGGAAAAAGGTCTCAATCAAGAAAGCAGCTGTGAAGAAAGCAGCTAAAGCCGAAAAAGCACCCGCAGCTGAAAAAGTAGAAACTAAAGGCAAAGCAGAGGCTGAAGCAGTAGTTGAAGAGGCTGCTGTTGAAGAGGTTGTTGAGGAAGCTGCTGAAAAAGTTGCTGCGGCTCCAAAGAAAAAAGCAGCTAAAAAGAAAGTTGCCAAGAAAAAGGCAGCTAAAAAGAAAGTTGCCAAGAAGAAAGCTGCCGTGGCCAAGGCTAAATAAAGCTGAGCAGGCAGGCTTTTTTTTCTAACTCAGATTGAATCAAACGAACAGACACAGAGGTAAAAACATGCAGATTACAGCTGCAATGGTAAAAGAACTGCGTGAGCGTACCGGCTCAGGCATGATGGAATGCAAAAAGGCTTTGCAGGAGACTGATGGTAACATCGATGTCGCTATCGAAAACATGCGCAAATCCGGCCTTGCAAAGGCTGATAAAAAGGCTGGACGCATTGCTGCCGAAGGTCGTATTGCAATCAAGATCAGTGACGATGGAAAAACAGCAGTTATAGCTGAAGTTAACTGCGAAACAGATTTCGTATCTGGTGGTGATGATTTCCTGGGTTTTGTCAATGAAGTCGCTGCAGTAGCTCTTGAAAACAAGCCGGAATGAATTGAAGCCCTGGTTGAGCTTGCTATTGATGGCTCACAAAGCATTGAAAGAAAACGCAAGGAAATGGTTTCGAAAATTGGCGAAAACATCCAGGTACGCCGTTTTGAAATTATGCAGGCAGATGCTGGTGCATTTGGCAGCTATCTGCACGGTACGCGCATAGGCGTTCTGCTCGGTATGGAAAATGGCAATGATGATCTGATCAAGGATGTCGCAATGCATATTGCTGCAAGCAGGCCAACGTGTGTGACAGAGGATCAGGTACCTGCAGAATTGCTGGCGAAGGAGCGTGAGATTCTGATTGCCCAGGCACAGGACAGCGGTAAACCGCAGGATATTATTGAAAAAATGGTAGACGGCCGTATGCGTAAGTATCTTGCTGAGATCACACTGGTTGGTCAGCCTTTTGTCAAGGACCCGGACAAGACCGTCGGCGCCTTGCTCAAGGA
>DAOWLL010000459.1 GCA_030641945.1 Gammaproteobacteria bacterium
CACTTTCCCTGTTATGGGTCATTTATGCCGCTGTTGTTGTTCCTCTGAATCTCCAGGTGCTGCGTAAGAACTTAATCAGCAACCCTTTATTTAAAGGCATGGCCAGGGCAATGCCGACGATTTCACAGACTGAACAGGAAGCGCTCGATGCCGGTGATGTCTGGTGGGAAGGTGAACTGTTCAGCGGCAAGCCGGACTTCCGCAAGATCCGCTCCATTCCCAAACCGCAATTAACAGAAGAAGAACAGGCATTTCTCGATGGCCCGGTTGAAGAACTGTGCCGGATGACGAATGACTGGGAAATAACCCACGAAAATTTTGATTTGTCTGAACAGGCATGGAAGTTCATCAAGGACAAGGGTTTCTTCGCCATCATTATTCCAAAAGAATATGGTGGTCTGGGTTATTCGGCACTGGCGCATTCGGAAGTCGTGATGAAACTGGGCAGCCGAAGTGGTTCGACAGCCATTACCGTGATGGTGCCGAACTCATTGGGGCCAGGCAAGTTGCTGATGCACTATGGCACACAGGAACAGAAAGATTACTACCTGCCACGCCTCGCCAAAGGCGAAGACGTGCCCTGCTTTGGCCTGACGGGCCCGGATGCAGGCAGTGATGCCGGCGCCATGCCTGATACCGGTGTTGTTTGCTACGGCAGCTTTGAAGGCAAGGATGATGTGCTTGGCGTTCGTCTCAACTGGGAAAAACGCTACATCACGCTGGCACCGGTCGCGACCTTGCTCGGTATTGCGTTCAAGCTATTTGATCCCGATCACTTGCTCAGTGATGTTGAAGACAGGGGGATTACCCTGGCACTGGTGAAACGCGACACGCAAGGCGTTGAAGTCGGTAAGCGTCATTTCCCCGCCAACCAGGCTTTTATGAATGGCCCCATTCGCGGTAAAGATGTGTTTATACCGCTCGAATGGATCATTGGCGGCGAAGAGTACATCGGCAAAGGCTGGAGCATGCTGATGGAATGCCTGGCTGATGGCCGTGCTATTTCATTGCCCGCATTGGGAGCAGCTGCAACCAAGATGATATCACGCTATACCGGCAGCTATTCACGCGTACGTAAACAGTTCCGTACGCCAATCGGCTACTTTGAAGGTGTTGAAGAAGTTCTTGCACAGATAGGCGGCCAGACCTATGCCATTGAAGCAGCACGATTGCTGGTGTTATCTGCTCTTGATCAGGGCGAAGTTCCTTCTGTTATCTCAGGCGTTGTTAAACAGCAAATAATGGAGCGCATGCGTGAAGTTGTTAATCACGCGATGGACATTCATGGCGGCCATGGTATTTGTATGGGGCCGAATAATTTTCTTGGACGTGGCTACCAGTTGATCCCCGTTGGTATCACCGTTGAAGGTGCAAACATCCTGACGCGCACCATGATTATCTTTGGTCAGGGTGCATTGCGCAGCCATCCGTTTTTGCTAAAGGAAGTTGAAGCCTTCCACAACCCTGACAAAAAACGCGGCCTTAAGGATTTTGATAAAGCACTGTTTGCACACATAGGCTTTATTATGAGTAATGTCGTACGTACATTCTGGATGGGTATTACATCTGCCCGCCTGGTGCGCACCCCTGGCAACAAGGTGACACGTTATTACTATCGTCAACTCGTGCGCATGAGTTCTGCATTCGCCCTGATGACAGATTTCTGCCTGGCGATACTCGGCGGTTCATTGAAGAGGCGTGAAAAAATATCAGGCCGCCTCGCCGATGTTTTGTCGAATATGTACATCATTACTGCAATGCTCAAACATTACGAAGATGAAGGTGAACCGGAAGACGATGTTTCATTATTGCGTTGGGCCTGTGACGATGCATTGTTCAATATTCAAACTGCAATGAAAGGCGTGATGACGAACATGCCAGTGCCGTTCATTGGCAGTTTGCTTAATTTCCTTGTGTTCCCTTTGACCAAGCCATACAAGGGCCCTGATGACAGGCAGGGCCATGAGGTTGCACGCATCCTGTTGTCATCAACAGAAGCAAGAGCACGTATGACACGCGGTATCTATGCAAGCACAGACCCGAATGATGCGACTGGCCGCATCGATCATGCACTCAAATATGCTCTGAAAACAGAAAAACTCGAGAGACGACTGAGAAGTTCTATGAAAAAAGGCTACTTGTCGCCTGCGTCACTCAACCTGTATGAAGATGCAAAAGCACAGGATATTATTACAGACGTAGAGTTTGATCTATTGAAGGAAACGCAAGCGGCTGTCCGCAATGCAATCAAGGTTGATGAGTTTTCAAATACCGGATGGGAAGTCAAAACACCCTGAAGGGCAGTGAATAACGAATAACGAATAACGAATAATGAACGGAGTGTAGCCTGGATTAGCGCAGCGTAATCCGGGGAGATGTGGCGGTAAACAATGAATAACGAATACGAATAA
>DAOWLL010000038.1 GCA_030641945.1 Gammaproteobacteria bacterium
AAATCGGATAATACTATTTGTTAAATCCTGTCCGCGAAGAACGCGAAAAACGCAAAAAATTCATACTCATTTAGTTTTTTATTCGCATCTTTTACGTTTTTCTCGGACAATTTATATCTTATCTGTGTTTATCTGCGTTCATCTGTGGACTATGACTTTAAGATGTTTATGTTGCAGATCTATATCGGATTGGCGTTCGGGTAGTCACGAAATGTAGCAAGTGCATTAGTTGGTGGTGGCTGCATATGCGCTATTTCCTCGTGCCATTCAAGATTGGGCAATTGCCGCTTCTGCAGCAGCAATAAATTATTTTGCATGCGTTTGATGCTGCGGCTTCTTTTATACTGCTGTTCTGCGGCAACTGCCTTACGCATCTGTTCCATTGCCAGCTCAAAGTCACCTGCGGACGCCGTTGTGAGTGCCAGTAATTCCAGGTTTACAGGATATTGACCCAGTTTATACATTTGTTCAGCCATATTTTTTGCCAGTTCGCTATTGCGTACATCTGCTTCATTACTAAGCGCGAGCAATAATATCTGTATGCGTTTTATGGTAAACATGTTCGGTATTCTGTCAGTTATTTGTTGAGTTATCGCAATGAGCTCTTTATCTGAAGCATCACTTCCCATCCTGGCGACGAGCATGAATATATGGGCTAGTATGTTTTTTTCGTTGGTTAGAATCACTATTTCATAGTGCTTGATGGCATTGCTGTAATCCTTAATGCGCAAATAGTAGTTGCCAAGAAAAAAATTAGCGCCTTCATGTGCAGGGCTGAGCTCAATGACACGTCTGTATAATTTTGCGGCTTCTTTATTATCGTTTGATTCGTCGTTAAGTAATGCCAGCAGAAACAGTGCAAGCGTTTTGTCAGGATTCTGTGCAATAGCCTGATTGAGTTGCTGGCGAGACTTTTCCTTGTCGTTGTACAAATATAAAACACGGGCATAGCTGGTTCTGGCGGCAGTATTATCAGGCTCATATTCAAGGCCGCTCTCAAATTCGGTTATGGCATCGGCATAATCCTTCTTCAGAACTGCGGACATTGCTGCGACGAAATGTCGGCTGGCCGGGTCCTTTAATGCTTCAAGTGCATCGACAAGAGGGTCATTGATGGCGAGTTCATGTTTTCCAAACTGCTGTAAATGCTGTTTTGCCAGCTGTTTTTTTCCGGCGGCACGCAATGACAGGGCAAGTGGATAATGGATGCTTGTTGCTTCCGGTGCCAGTTCTAATGCCTGTGTAAAGTTTTCAGCGGCGCGAGTGTATTCCTGTTTCAGTAGAAATACCTGGCCAAGTCCATTGTAAGCAGCTGCTTTAAATTCCGCATCGTCTAAAAGTGCATTAAACAGCTTGTAAGCTTCTTCGGTACGGTTCATGTCGAGGTTAACCTGTGCCAGCCTGTATTGGGCAGGTAGATATCCAGGATCAAGTTCTGAAGCTTGTTTTAAGCGTGATAAAGCTGCCTCCAGGTCACCGTTTTCCTGGGCCAGGTATGCGGAGTAATACACCCATGGAAAATGATCAGGCGCCAGTTGTATTGCATTTTTGTAACACGCATCGGCACTGGTATAGAGGCCGTGCGTCAAATAAAGGTTGCCGAGATTGCCGTATTCAGCAGCAAGTTGTTTTAAATCAGGTTTTTCTGACAGTAGAAGCGACTCTACTTTTGCCCGTGCCTGCTCGAGTGCTTTCTGCTCGACGGGCTTCAGCGGTGATATAACGACCTGTACTACAGCCTCGAGTTTTTGCTGCCAATGTGGAAGCAGCTTATCAAGGCTGTCAGCGATGACCTGGTGGCTGAAGACGAACAGGTATAGAGCAAATAATCGTGATAGCTTGAGTCGCATGGGCTTATTTCGATGACTGAGTAATGTTTATTTGCCTGTCTACGGAATCAATGATTACGGCTTGATTCATTCCTCCTGGCCAGGTGATGATGAAATTATCGACCCTGTCTGCCTTGCCAAGACCAAATGTAACGGGAAATTCAAGCTGTGATAAAAAACTGCGGCCTGACGTGATCATGCGCCGCTGAGTTATACCGTTGGCAGTGAGCTCGATAATGGCGCCTATTGCATTACGGTTATCTTCAGTACCGTTCAGTTTAACTCGCAGCCAGTGATGTCCGGTTTGCTGGTCATTGCGGTAGAGTTTTGCTTCACGACCGGCTTGGGTAATCAGTACATCCAGATCACCATCATTATCAATGTCTGCATAACTGGCCCCCCGCCCAACCACGGGAGTGCCGAGGTCACCTGTATTATCGACAAGCATGAAGCGGTTATTACAGCCGTTGCTGGCAGAAGTGTGCCCATTATCTTCGCAGTTCCAGTAAAGCTGTACGGGTTGCTCGTAGTGCTGGCTGGGCTGCACCTTGTTTATTTCATTTTCAAGGTGGCCGTTAGCTTGCAGCAGGTCAAGCCTGCCATCCAGGTCGTAATCAAAAAAGAACAGGCCGAAGGTCAGGGCCAGTCTTGAGTCTGCTCCCAGTCCTTCAAGCAGTGATTCATCTGCGAAGGGTGTTTGTCCGTCGGCAGTGACAAAAAGTGAACTCATTTCATTGGCGAAGTTGCCAATGACAATGCCCAGCTCGTCATCATTGCGATACCATGCTGTATCAATACCCATGGCGCCCGTTGCCTTGCCCTTACGGTTGAACGCGATGCCCTCCAGGGCGCCCACATCTTCGAACCTGCCATTTCCTTTATTTTGGAACAGGAAGTTCTGTACTGTATCGTTGGCAACGAATAGATCGAGCAAGCCGTCGTGATCATAATCGACTGCAGTGGCAGAAAGGGCTTTGCCTGCAATATGAATACCGGATTCAAGCGATATATCAGTAAAGTGTCCATTGCCATCATTACGGTACAGGCGGGATTTTGCCCCCGCATAATGGGTGGGCGTGCTGTATGACTTGCCGATACCGGTGACACGAAAGTCTATTTCTATATTGATTTCCGCTGACCATTCAACGTAGTTGGCGACAAACAGGTCAAGGTCCGAATCATTATCAAAATCAAAAAACACGGCGGCTGTACCCCAGTCTTTATCAAAACCGGCTACGCCCGCAGCTTCAGTTGCATCAACGAACTTACCTTGCTCATTATGAAGCAGGTAGTTCTTGTTCAGTGTTGTGATATAGACATCGTCCCAGCCATCGTTGTCATAATCGCCAACAGCAAGTCCCATGCCGTAACTGTTTATCGCCAGGCCAGCTGAGGCCGATGCATCTGAGAAATGCCCAGTGCCGTCATTGTCGTAAAGACGGCTTGTTGGAATGTTGTTTTGCTGTTTACCGGGCCAGTAAGTTGCATTTACCAGGATGATGTCCTGGTCGCCATCGTTATCATAATCAATAAACCCGCCACCGCCGCCCATGGTTTCCGGGAGCAGCCGATCACCGTAAGCACCATTGGTATGTACGAAGTCAATACCGGCGTTATGTGTAATATCCGTGAAATGAACATCAGGTATTTTTATTGATACCTGTTGTTTTGTCACTGGCCCTTTGACGGCTTCCTGTTTAACCGGTTCCGATACAGGTTGCTGGCGGGTGAAATGGTAGATGGCATAACCGGCAATAAGCGCGATTACGATCGTTAGAGATGAACGATAGAAAGCTTTGCGAATGATTGCTTCGCCACTGTGTGTGTTTCTACTCATGGACTGGTTGACTCTTCGCTATTTAATAATGCTGATTTCAGTGTCGTGTCATGGATGCCATACGCCTGTGGTCGATTCAGGTCGTAAATGACAAATGCAGCAGCAGCGTGGTCAGCCGCAGGGTTGTTCTGTCGATGGCGCGTTACTGCAATTTCGACTGCATGATCATCAGGGCGAAAAAGCTCATGTTGTTGCCGATGATAGTTGGCCTGCTCTGTCTGGCCAAGCTCGGAGTAGACCAGCGCAAGATTGTAATGTGCAGGCTGATTCTCCGGATCTATTTTCAATGCCCGTGTAAACCACAGGCGTGACTTGTGCAGGAATGTTTCGCGTTGCTGGCGCCGCTTGCTGCCTCGTTCCATACGGGCGCGTTCAAAACTGGTTCTGCCCAGTTCGTTCATCAAATTGGTGTCATAGGAGAAATCGAACCCCCTGACACGTGCTTGTTCAAACTGGTTATCGTAAATACGTTCAAGGCTTTCAATGGCGTTGTCGAGATGGCCATTTTCGTGGTCGATGCGTGCGCTAAACCAGGACAGTGTCCACGGTGGGGCTGGAGGTACGGCGCTCGAAGCACGATGGATGGCAGCAGATGCTTCATCAAGCCTGCCTTCCTTGAAATAGACGCGTGCAAGGTTGAGGGCGCCTTGCCCCGGGTTCATTGTTTCCACCTGTTTAAAAACCTGCTCGGCCTGTCTTAATTCACCCTTGCTGGAACCGCTGTTGCCTTCACGCAGCAGCCCGATGCCGTAGTCGTTCCAGCGCTCCCACTCCGGTATCGTGCTGCCTTCATCTGTATCGACGGCCAGGCCGTTTTCAACAGCTAACACGATACGGTCACTCGCCATGGTGGTTACTGGCAGATTGTTAAGCTTAAACTTGTCGCCCTGAATAAGCCGCAGGTATTCTGTATCGAATTTCCTGTATCTCAGGCTTGCTTCAATGGTTACCGGGCCCCTGGTATTTTCCGGCAAAGTCATTCGGTAATGGATAACATCAGCCGCACCAGGTGGAATCTGGTGGTCATACAGGGGGACGAAAATATTCTGTCCATTACGACGGTTAATGCGTTGTCCTTCTTTATCAAGTACATAGGCATTGACGAAATAGGACCATGGGTCCACCTGGCCTTCAGGGTCCATACCGCCACTACGCCCAATCAGACGTTCGCCATCATATACAGCAATGTCCAGCCACAGTTGATTGGAATCTGATGTGCCCTGCGTGAGCTTATGGCCGACGCCCAGGGTACGAATGACGCTTTCGATCAGGTAACTGCTTCCCGGCTTCAGTAGCGGAACTACAGTGCCAACAGGGGCGTGCAGCATGCCATCGACCGTGCCTTCCTCCTTGAGGCCGAAAATATCCACCCGGGTGACGTTGCTCAGTCGTTGCTGATGGGCAGCTATGACCTCGTCAGGAAGTCCAAGCATTGCAGGTATCGCTGTATTTGCCGCAGGGAAAAGGTGGCTGTGGATCGTGAGCTTGCCGGAGCCATCAAAATCGCGCGCCGCGGGATCGTCCGATACCTCCAGGGGCATGTGGCATACCGCGCATTTCTCGACGGCTTTAGGCGGGTAATAGAAACTGTCGACGCGGTGGCCGGAGACACCACTTTGCAGGAAACTGTCATAGTGGTTCTGTGCACGCAGCCATTTGTAATGGTTAACCTCGTAGGGCAGGTTGGCCTTGTGACAGCCGGAGCAGAATTCAGCAGTCTTATGCACTGGTTTCAATAAAGTGTTTTTATGAAACGCTGGTTTTGCCTTGATCAGCTGATGGCTGATCGCTTGCAACAGTTTTGAATTACTGAGTGCAAACGGATACCTCGCGGGATCGGCGATGGTGAAATCGCTGTTGCCGGTTGTGCTGTTAACAGCGGTGATGGCATGGCAGGAGGTACAGGTAAGGCCTGCCATTGCTGTAGGGTCTGTATCAGGATCAAAATCTGCTTGCTCGAAACGGCCGCTCAGTAGCGGTACCGTATCATGGCAACCGGCACAAAAAAGGGATACTTCAGGACTGCCATCACGTTGTGTAACGACCTTGCGCGTTTCCTCGACACTGAAGCGGTAGGCCGGGTTGGTAAAGGAGCTGTGGCGGTGCATGCTCTGTTCCCAGCTGCGAAAAATATCCTCGTGGCATTGCTTGCACTCCTCATCAGTCATCAGGTGTTCGGCAGGTATCAGCGCATTGCCGGCAATTTTGAAATTGGATGGAGAGAAATCATGAGACTGCGCGATGTTGGCATCTTCTTCTGTCAGCATATGTACCGCCAGCATGATGGCTGCAAAACCAGCGGCGAGAGCCAGCCAGCGATAAGCGAGATGATAGCGAATAGGGCGGCCAGCAAGCCGGTGCAGTACAAATAGCCATACAATCACGAACGGTAGAATGATATGCAGCCAGTAGAGCGGCTCGCGAATACGCGGGTCATTGATCTCAAAAAATCCAAACCGCGTCAGTACAATGCCGGATATCAGCAACAACAGTCCGCTGACAAACAGGGTGATACCGGCGCGTATGGCGTAACGATTGTCACGCCGTATGGCGCGGCGCGCATGCAGGACTGCAAACACGCAAAATGGCAGCACCAGTAACAAGCCTAGAAACAGGTGCAAAAGGAACATCATCAGGTAGAAATATTCCTGGTAAATCAGTCCGCTGACGTATTCCAGTGTGCTGATGCTGCTGAGGTAGATCGAGTTAACCACGATCAAGGCAAACAGGGTAAAAACCACAGTCAGCAACCAGTGAAAACCCGGGCCGATGACAGCACTTTTTGAGCGGTGGCTGTTTCTGGATGCGTTCATGGTTAAATAATAAAAGCCTGTAAATACAGTGACTTGTTTTAGCTAAACGGCGATTTTAATGTAAATGAAATGAACTTGCATTGAAGTAGAGCAAGTAAGCCTGTTTAATCATGCAACTGAAATGCATTTATAAGGTGTTTAACCCGCGTTTCTCACAGGAATGACAAGCCCTCGCTTGTTCTTTGAATCTACAGGGGGTTTTCCTCAGTCGGAAATACGCACTGTTATTCCACTCCTTCGGAAAACCCCCTGTAAATCCAAAGCCCTACGCGATCATCTTGCCCTCCTGTGAGAAATGCGGGTTAGCCCGCATATCTGGCATTTCATAGCAGCCCGAATTTGGTAACATCCACTTCCATGTTGACCTATCCGAATATTGATCCCCTCGCTTTTTCTATCGGCCCGTTAAAAGTACACTGGTACGGCCTGATGTACCTGTTTGGTTTTATTGGCGCATGGCTATACGGTGTTCAGCGCACTAAACGCGCGGACCTGGACTGGACGCGCAAGCAGGTCGAGGATGTGATTTTCTTTGGTGCGCTGGGCGTGATTCTCGGTGGTCGCCTTGGATATACGCTGTTTTATGGCTGGGATGCTTTTATCGACAATCCGCTGTCAATTTTCTATATCTGGAAGGGCGGTATGTCATTCCACGGCGGCATGCTGGGTGTTTTTCTCGCCATGCTGATCTATGCACACAGACATGGAAAGCCATTTTTTGAGGTGACCGATTTCATTGCCCCCTGGGTGCCGATTGGTCTGGGTGCGGGCCGTCTCGGCAACTTCATCAATGGCGAACTTGTCGGCAGGGTGGCAGACCCTGATCTGCCCTGGGCAATGGTATTCCCGTTTGTTGATCAGCTGCCGCGACACCCGTCCCAGTTATACCAGGCATTGACTGAAGGATTGCTGTTCTTTCTGATTCTCTGGTGGTACTCATCAAAACCGCGCCCGGTGATGGCTGTCTCCGGTGTTTTCATGATTTGTTACGGCTGTTTTCGCTTCACCACAGAATTTTTCCGCACCCCGGACGCACATCTGGGTTTCATCGCCTTCGAATGGATGACTATGGGGCAGTTGTTGTCGATACCGATGATTGTTGTAGGCGTTGTGCTGTACTGGTTGGCGATGAAACCAGGGACGAGGAACGAGGGACGAGGGGCAAGGAAAAGCTAAATCCAAATCAAAAACAAAAAACTCTGAGCTCTCTGTGGGCTCTGTGGCAAAATAAGTTTTAATCAATATAGTTATCATTCATGAAACAATATCTCGATCTGATGCGGCATGTGCGCGATACGGGTGCGCGTAAAGAGGACAGGACTGGCACAGGGACATTGTCTGTTTTTGGCCAGCAAATGCGCTTCGACCTGAGCGAAGGTTTTCCGCTGGTCACCACCAAGAAATGTCACCTGAAATCCATCATTCACGAACTGCTGTGGTTCCTCAGCGGTGATACCAATATCAGGTATCTTCAGGACAACGGGGTACGAATCTGGAACGCATGGGCCGATGATAATGGCAACCTGGGACCGGTGTATGGCTACCAGTGGCGCTCCTGGCCGGCGGCGGATGGCAGGCATATCGATCAGATGTCCCAGGTCATCGACCAGATCAGGAACACACCGGATTCAAGGCGTATCATTGTCAATGCCTGGAATGTGGCTGAGATCGACAACATGGCATTGCCTCCATGCCACATGATGTTTCAGTTCTACGTGGCTGATGGCAGGCTATCCTGCCAGCTATACCAGCGCAGTGCAGATATCTTCCTGGGTGTACCGTTCAATATCGCGTCCTATGCATTGCTAACGATGATGGTCGCACAGGTATGTGATCTGGCACCGGGTGATTTCGTGCATACCCTGGGTGACGCACATTTATATACCAATCATCTGGAGCAGACCGATGAGCAGTTATCCAGAAAACCCTACCCATTGCCGGTGATGAAAATTAATCCCGAGGTCAAATCCATATTTGACTTCAAATTCGAGGATTTCGAACTGGTCGGTTACGAGGCCCACCCGCACATCAAGGCCGCCGTTGCTGTTTAGCTCTTATTGCCTAAGTGGTTGATTGGGTAAGAGAAATTATTAGTCCACAGATGAACGCAGATAAACACAGATAAGATCAAAATTATCCGCGAATAACGCAAAAGACGCGAAAAAAAACTAGATAAGTATGACTTTTTTGCGTTCTTCGCGTTCTTCGCGGACAAGAAATAAAAGGGTTTTATCCGTGTTCATCTGCGTTCATCTGTGGACTAATGGTTTTTAGCTGTGTGAATTAACAGATGAGGTTATGTGGTAGATGCTTGTATCGATCATAGCGGCGATGGACCGTAATCGCCTGATTGGCAGCAATAACCAGCTGCCGTGGCACCTGCCGGCTGATCTGGCGCATTTCAAGCAGGTGACCATGGGCAAGCCCATCATCATGGGGCGTAAAACCTATGAGTCAATCGGCAGGCCATTGCCGGGGCGGACCAATATCGTATTGACCCGCTCGCCGGATTTTCATGCCGAGGGCGTGGTGACGGCAAATACGCTGCAGCAGGCCCTGGATTATGCCTCCGTAGAGGATGAAGTCATGATTATCGGCGGTAGTAGCATCTATGAACTTGCCCTGCCAGGGGCTGATCGGCTCTACCTGACCTATGTGGAGAGTGACTGTGAGGGCGATGCCTGGTTTCCCGAGTTTGACATCGAGCGCTGGCGTATCATCGCCAGCGAGCAGCATGCCGCTGATGAGAAAAATTCCAGCGATTACCGGTTTGTTACCTACGATCGAAAATAAATTTCAGAAATTTTGAACTATTGCCAAAAGGGCCAGTCTCACTATCTGAATCATTTATCCTCAGATTCATTTTTGAAGGCAAGCAATAACTCCATTGCTTGCCTTTTTTTATGCATTGAAAACAGGCCGAAGCTAATTTTTGACCTTTGGTTTCAGCGACTCGGGGCAATCGATGCTTATTCTGCTGAACGGCTTTTCGTCGATTCGCATCGCTGTGAGCTCCCCTCCCCACAGGCAGCCGGTGTCGAGCGGATATACATTAATAAAAGGG
>DAOWLL010000469.1 GCA_030641945.1 Gammaproteobacteria bacterium
CATTAAATGATTGATTAACCGGTTTCTTTATTGCGAGAAAATATTGGAACACTTAGCCCGCATTTCTCACCAGGCCGCAGAAATATCCGGATAACATCATGATTATAAAACCCGAAGCTCGATTCAATTAAATACAGCCTGTTTGGCGGGACGCTATTTCGTCCCATGCACATCTGTAGCGCTCCTGAGCGCGCATCTTCCCTCAAACCATAGCTATTGCTATGCTTTTCAGTCCAGACGTGCACTCAGAAACACTACAGATGCACCTGAATCCGAAATCCTGGTGAGAAATGCGGGCTAGGTCAGATCACGAAATACTGCGAAAAACCAGTCCAATGGATAATTCAGGTCAGAGACAATGCCAGTTAGTTATTGCTTAACTTACTGGCATTGTATCTGCGAAACTCATACATCACCGCCAATCATCGCGTTTAAACATCAATGCCGACTCAGTGTTTTCCAAAATTAAATACTGTGATGCTTTAATACTAACTCTCCAGACACCTGCAATTGAAAACAATCTTAGAGCGGTGTGATCTGTCTCACATTGATTCTTATTGAATTCAAATTCATTAAAACCAATTTGATCGCCAGTTAATTTTGCAAAGCCGTTGAATTGCTGGCAACCATCACCCCCTTCAACAAATAAGTGTTCACCAAAATCAAGTACTGGTAAAACTGGCCAGTCTTTTTTATTTATTGACTTATCATCGACTGTTATTAATACCCAGCGATGATGCTGTAAATCACCTTGAGTGACCACCTTACTGGAATCACAATCTCCATAAACCTGAGTGATTGTAATCAGGCCGTCTGTGTCCACAGCAAAACCCATTCTTTTTGACTCTTTGTCGATCTCACCCGTGATAATCACACAAACAGGTTTGTAAAGGCCCGGCGACTTTTCCTGATAGATTTGCTTGAGCTGACTTCGAATTTGTTTGTCAGTATCCGAACTTAGCCAATAACACTGCGAATTGATTTCAGGGCAAAACGTATTGACCTCGTGACCCAACGTATAATCACCCCGATAACGTTGACTGACAGCATAAGAGATACAACCCACGGCATTTACCAACATCAACAACAGTAAAAGTAGTTTTTGCATAGGTTTGTGTAAGTTAAGTGAGGTCAGAGCGGAATGGCACTTACTTAAGCCAAAAAATGCACATTATCTTAGTAAATTCGTCATTGCGAGGTACGAAGCAATCTCTGGCAGATAGGCACCAGACGCTAATAGATTGCCGCGCGGAGCCTGTCCTGAGCGAGTAAAACTAGTCGAAAGGGCTCGCAATGACGGGGATTTCGGCTTCCCTTTTATTCCTCCTGTTTGCCTACTCTGTGGGCGAAATTGTAATTAAAGGGTAGTGTCCTCTTTTATTTCATTGACCTTTTTTATTCTCAAGTCCCACCACCACAGTACGCGCACGCTGATGTGAGAAAATGCCGGCGGGCACCTCCATTGATTTCGTCTTCACTTTCTTCAGTGTATGTGCATCGTAGATAACGAGCCGGTCACCATCATATCCGGCGATCCGGTCACCGCCAACTCCGGCGCTGACATAAAGGTAATCGCCTCGTGCTGTGTATTCCGGAAAATGTGAATGACCGAGTGTGCCTGCGACGGTCAGGGTTCTGACAACGTTCAGAGTCTTCTTGTCTATGAACTGGATCTTGCGTGCATCTGGTCCCGTGCCAACGATGTCGACCACAATGTATGGGGCGTCAGGGTGGGCAGCTGGCGATTCAGTGGGGCCCAGGACAGGAATGCGCTTGACCACCTCGAAGGTCTCCATGTCAAACACAGTGACTTCATACGGCTTGCAGGGGAGCCCACCGATATTGGTACCGATGCCTAACAGTCGGCCTTGCGAACGTACCACGGCACCCGAACCGAGATGCGGCTGACACCCGGCAGGAATCTTTTTAACGATACGTTTCTCAGCCAGGTCGATGACGGTATTGATATTGTCATCGTAAGAGGAAACCACGACGTAACGGCCATCCGGCGAGAGGAAGGCATCGTGCAGGTGCCGGCCCACGTCATTTATTTTGGTGATCGGCATATCGGCTTTATTCAGATCCAAAATCCACACCTGGCCGGCCTGCTCGAGCGCAATCACGAAGACATCGGCGAAGGGAGTACTGGTGATCATACCCGAATCAGCTTCGACCATTTTGCCGTCCGGATCGATACCGCTCAGCTCCATCAACTTGAGTGGCTCCAGGGTCGCGGCATCCAGGATAACCGCCGTATTAGGTACGTAGGAACCCGCGGCCAGGTATCGCCCGTCGCGTGATACCGCGAGTGAGGTGCCATTCAATCCAGCGCCTAC
>DAOWLL010000101.1 GCA_030641945.1 Gammaproteobacteria bacterium
CTGTGTACTCTGTGCCTCTGCGGTAGCTTTGTTTTTAACAAAAGAAAGGTTTTCTCTGTGTCCTCTGTGCCTCTGTGGTGAATCAGGGTTTGTTATGTTTAAAACCGTCAGATTGGGTTTAATCCACTACAGATAATACAATTCTGTATGGTAGCTCGGTGAGATCGCAGGTCGAGATGATGCCTGACTGGTTTTACCTCGCCACTCGCGCCTCGCCACTCGCCCCTGTTATTTCAAGCTGGCTTCTTTTTCTGTCAGCTTTTCCAGCGCGGCTTCGTTCTTTTCGACTTCCCTGGCCAGTAGTTTTTCTGTTCGAGTGACGTCCCTGAGCTCGCTTTTCACGGTCTTAAGCTCGTTTTGCAGTGTTTTCAGCTGCGCTCTGTATGCAGTCTGGGCTGCCGATACAGTTCTCTTTGAGCGCTTTCTAACGACCGGGTTGGTCGCGGCAGCTTCTCTTTTTTTCTGCCGTGGAGCGGGTTTTTGTTTGTCGCTGACCTGGGTGCGTATGACTTCCGGCCTGGTATTGACCGCCTTTGCGGCAGGCTGCTGAGTAACTGGCTGTAACTTGATGCGTGAGGAACGCATGCCGCGTAATGCGGATTTGATGCGTTTCTTGATTTCTTCAACGGTTCCCTGTCCATCTATAACGTGCAGGTTGCCCTTGTTGCTGTAATAGGCAGCTAACGGTTGTGTATGTGTTTCATAGACGCGCAACCGCCGATTAATGGTTTCTTCATTGTCATCTGAACGGTGATGCAAGGTGCCACCGCAATTATCGCACTGCGTGTCGATGGACGGCGGATTGGTAAATGAATTAAACAGTGTTCCACACGACAGGCATGTCAGACGGCCGACCATACGCTGCATCAGCAGATCGAAGTCGACATTGATCTGAAGTACGGCATCAATGGGCCTGCCCAGGTTTGCAAGCAAGCGGTCCAGCGCTTCCGCCTGTTCCAGGTTGCGTGGGAAGCCGTCCATGATAAATCCGTTTTCAGCATCCGGGCGCATGATGCGTTCACGGATCATGCCGATGACGATATCATTGGGTACCAGCTGGCCAGCATCCATCACGGCCTTGGCTTGCCTGCCAAGCGGTGTCTGCGCAGCCACTGCTGCTCGCAGCAGGTCCCCGGTCGACACCTGAGGGATGTTGTACTTTTCAATCAGAAATTTTGTTTGTGTACCTTTGCCGGATCCCGGGGCTCCGATCAAAACCAGTCTCATTTGCTACTCCACTTTGCCAGATGTACCTACAACTTGGGGGATTCTATCGATTGTTCAGCGATTGTCGAGCTAAACATGATTAATCCCGCCTAAATCACTATAAAGTCGATATAATCCGGGCAGAATCTGCAGATTAGCCCGCATATTACATGAAGGATTTGGATTTTATGGGCAAGCTGGCTAAGCAGGTTGGACGATCGCCCGCGGATTCATAGCCCTAGCTATGGATCAAGGGGGATCGTTATAGCCCGCATTTGTCACCCGAGGGTGAGATGATCACGCAGAGATTTGGATCCACAACGGATTTTACGAAGGAGTGTAATAACCTTGTGTATTTCCGACTGAGTAAGATGCGTTGTGGGTTCAAAGATCAAGTGAGGGCCCATCCATCGGGTGATAAATGCGGGCTGATATGCGACGCCAGGTTGTGCATAAAACCACACGGACAAACTGTAACAGGTTAAAGCCATTAAATTTTCTGTAACTTCTTGTAATATCATTCACTATCGATCATTCCGCGTCCGCCTTCGTGCAATATGCGGGCATGGCCGGATTTGTCTTGGGGGATTGCTCAAATCAGTATTAGTTTGTTCAAAGCAGCGACCTTGCAGTTGATGCAAACAGGATCCAGTTGTGCGTAGGTCTTTCGTCACTGACCACTCGCAGATTTCCAGGTTATTTAAAGCGCGCGCAATTTTTGCCGGGCTCTTAAGCTTTGTGTTGATTGCCGCCTTGCTGACCCGGCTCGGCTGGTTGCAGATTGTCGAATATGCGCATTTTGCCGGTCTGTCAACGGAAAACCGTGTTCGCCTGATGGCGCTGCCGCCGAACAGGGGGCTGATTTACGATCGTAATGGCGTGATACTGGCCGAGAACCGACCCACCTATCACCTCGAGCTGATTCCAGAGCAGGTTGAAGATATCGAGGCCACGCTGCTGGGTCTGGGCGAAATTGTAACGATCAGCGAGCGGAATATCGAGCAGTTTCATCATTCAATGCGCACGCATCGAGCCTTCGAAAGTATCTCTCTCAGAACACGGCTCAGTGAAGAGGAAGTTGCGCGCCTCGCGGTCAATCGCCACCGTTACCCTGGTATGGATATCGTCGCACGCCTGAGCAGGCACTATCCACAGGGTGCAACTACAGTACATGCCGTGGGCTATGTTGGCCGTATCAGTGAAAAGGATCTCAATACCATTGATGTGAGTAACTACCGGGGGTCTTCGCATATAGGCAAGACGGGCCTGGAAAAGTATTACGAGGAAGAACTCCATGGCATTGTCGGGCAGCAGAATGTTGAGGTAAATGCTGAAGGCCGTATCCTCAGGGTGATTGACAAGATCCCGCCGTTACCGGGGAACAACCTGGTTCTGAACCTGGACATGGAGCTGCAGCGCACTGCAGAACAGGCACTGGGCGATTTTGCCGGTGCGGTCATTGTGATGCAGCCCAAAACCGGGGCTATTCTCGCTTTTGTTAGCGAGCCGGCTTACGATCCCAACCTGTTCGTACATGGCATCAGTGTCAAAGAATACAGTGCATTGCGTGAGGGCGATTACAAGCCGTTGTTCAACAGGGCGCTGTTTGGCCAGTATCCGCCGGGCTCGACTCTCAAGCCATTTCTCGGCCTTGCCGGTATTGATTCAAAGGTGATTGGACACAGGGAAGGCATACGCTGCATTGGTTACTATACATTGCCCAACGACGAGGAGCATCGATACCGCGACTGGAAACGCCATGGGCTGGTTGAACTGGGCGATGCCATAGAGCAGTCCTGCGATGTATATTTTTACGAACTTGCACACCGGCTGGGCATCAATCGCATGCATGATTATCTAAGTGAATTCGGTTTCGGCGACAAAACGGGTATCGATTTGCTCGGTGAGCGTTCTGGTTTGCTGCCTTCAAGGGAATGGAAGCGCAGGGTGCATAATAAAATATGGTATCCGGGCGAAACTTTGATTGCGGGAATTGGTCAGGGCTATATGCTGACTACGCCTTTACAGTTGGCCGTGGCAACCTCTGCACTGGCAAACAAGGGCAAGAAAATCCAGCCGCGCCTGCTGAAAGAGATGCGAGATACCAATGGCGAGATCACGGCGATGGCAGTGCCCTCTATTTCATGGATCAAGCTGAAGCGGGAAGAACGATGGGATTATATGCACAAGGCTATGCAGCGTGTGCTGCGTGGTAAATGGGGTACTGCGCGTGCTACCGGGTGGAAGCTCAAAGGCTATGAAATGGCAGGCAAGACCGGGACTGCACAGGTGTTCGGTATAGCGCAGGGTGAAGAGTACGATGCGGAAACTGTTGCCAAGAAATTAAGAGATCATGCATTGTTCATTGCCTTTGCGCCGCTGGAAGATCCCGAAATCGTGGTTGCGATCATAGAAGAAAATGGCGAGCATGGCAGTGCAGTGGCGCCGATAGCAAAGAAAATAATGGATCAATACCTGTTGAAAGACGATGCCGAGTAATTACCAGTTCGATACAGCTTATCAAAGCCGGTTTAGCCGAGTGTTGCAGATTATTCGCATCGATCCAGTGCTGTTGTTTGGACTGCTGATGCTTACTCTGGCGGGACTGGGTGTTCTCTACAGTGCGGGTGACCAGTCTGCTGAATTAATGCAGAAGCAGGTTGTAAGGCTGTCGATCGCGTTTCTGGTGATGTTGGTGGTGGCGCAGATTTCGCCGCATCAGCTTTATTTATGGACGCCGTGGGTGTTTCTTGTCGGCGTGATTCTGTTGCTGATGGTGTATTTTGCCGGTGATGTTGGTAAAGGGGCGCAGCGTTGGCTCAAGATCGGTGTGCGCTTCCAGCCTTCAGAAATCATGAAACTGGCGACGCCGTTGATGCTGGCCTGGTATTTATCCGAGCGTCCGCTGCCGCCTGGATTTCGTTCGCTGATGATTTCGTCGGGACTGGTACTGGTGCCGACAATCATGATTGCGATGCAGCCGGATCTGGGTACTGCGCTACTGGTCGGCGCTGCTGGATTCTTTGTGGTTTTTTTCTCGGGTATTCGCTGGCGTGTTTTGATTGGATCAGGCCTGGCGATGCTGGCGTTTATTCCTGTTTTATGGCGAATGATGCATGACTATCAGCGGCAGCGCGTACTGACCTTGCTGGACCCGGAAAGCGATCCGCTTGGCGCCGGTTATCACATCATCCAGTCGAAAATTGCGATTGGCTCTGGTGGTCTTTATGGCAAAGGCTGGTTAAACGGTACCCAGTCGCAGCTCGATTTTTTACCGGAGCGTTCAACAGACTTTATTTTCGCAGTGTTCGCGGAAGAATTTGGTATGATGGGCGCTGTCGTATTGCTGTCGCTGTATGCCTTTATAGTCTGGCGCGGACTGTATATCGCAGATCATGCTCAGGATAATTTCAGCCGTTTACTGGCAGGCAGTTTAAGTATGACCTTTTTTGTGTACCTGTTCGTCAATGTCGGCATGGTATCGGGAATCCTGCCTGTGGTAGGCGTGCCCTTGCCCCTGGTCAGTTATGGCGGAACATCCCTGGTCACACTAATGGCAGGATTTGGTATGTTGATGTCGATAAACTCTCATCGCAGATTTTTGTCTAGATAATAATAAGAAATCATAATCAAGATTCATGAACCCGATTACATCTCTTTTTGCATTATTTTTATTGTTTATTTCGCTGAATGTGCAGGCAAATTACAGCCAGCGTGATGATGTTCAGCAGTTTATTGACAAAATGGTCGAAAAACACGGCTTCAGCCGTGATGTGCTCATTTCAAAGTTTGCTTCGGCAAAAAAACTGGATGGTGTACTGGAAGCTATCGCCAAGCCGGCCGAAAAAGTTTTGACATGGAAGGATTACAGGCCGATTTTTGTCACTTCAAAACGTATCAGAGGCGGCAACAAGTTTCTGCAGCAGCACCATGAGACTCTGAAACGTGCTGAAAAGGAGTATGGCGTTCCTGCCGAGATCATTACCGCCATTATCGGTGTTGAAACCTATTACGGCAGGCTCAGCGGTAAAACACGGGTTTTCGATTCATTAGTTACACTGGGTTTTGATTACCCGCCGCGGTCACGTTTTTTTCTTAGTGAACTTGAACAGTTTCTGTTGCTGACACGCGAAGAAAATATTGATGTCAGAGATATTCGTGGCTCCTATGCAGGCGCGATGGGTATGCCTCAATTTATCTCCAGTAGTTATCGACACTATGCGGTTGATTTTGATGGTGATGGCAAACGTGATCTATGGAACAACACAACAGACGTAATTGGCAGTGTTGCCAATTATTTCAACGTGCATGGCTGGAGACCCGGCGAGATGGTGGTCGTCCCTGCACGCGTAAATAAACAGGTGGAAGAGACAAGAAACAAGTTGAAGCCGCATACGCGTATTTCAGAACTCGCCAGTAACGGTGTCTTCCCTGAAGCCGCTATTGATAATGACAAGAAAGCAACGCTGATAACGCTGAAGGGCAAAAAGGGCAAGGAGTACTGGCTGGGCCTGGATAATTTTTACGTGATCACACGCTACAATCATAGTGCACTGTATGCAATGGCTGTCTATCAATTAAGCCAGGAGTTTGATGCGCAGAAATGATGCATTCTAATTACTCACCAAAGCGCCTGTTTGTGCTGATCCTGTTATCAGGACTGGCTGCGTCCTGCGGTGTTAATGTTAAAGATGGCGCGCCCGATAAATTTAGTAAGAACTGGGACGAAATACCCGATGCGGTCCCCCGGGATGAAACGAAAAGCAAGTACGGCAACCCCGATTCTTACGAAGTATTTGGCAAGCGCTACTATGTTATGGACAGCAGCGAAGGCTTCAAGCAGAAGGGCGATGCGTCATGGTACGGTACCAAGTTCCATGGTCAACGTGCATCAAGTGGCGAAACATACAATATGTATGCCATGACGGCAGCGCACAAGACCCTGCCGCTGCCATCCTATGTCGAAGTTAAAAATCTGAAAAATGGCCGCAAGGCTGTTGTAAAGGTCAATGACAGAGGCCCATTTCATGATGGGCGTATCATTGATCTTTCCTATGCTGCTGCTACCAAGCTGGGTGTGGTTGCAACTGGAACAGCACCGGTAGAGATCCGTGTTATCAATAACGGTGTTATCAATGAGCGCAAGGATGCTGTTACCGGCATCGACGAACAGTATATAGATGAAAACGGTAAACTCTATGTTCAGATTGCGGCATTTTCCACAGAAGAAAATGCACTGAAACTGATCACGGACTTACGCGAGAAGAGATTTCACAGTGTCCGCATTCATGTTGATAACAATAAAGGGAAACTGCTATACAGGGTGCGGATAGGGCCTATGCCAACTGATATTGTTGCTGAAAAGGTGCTGGCGCAACTAAAAGAAATTAATTTAAAC
>DAOWLL010000462.1 GCA_030641945.1 Gammaproteobacteria bacterium
CGTAGGGTGCAATAGCGAAGCGTATTGCACCACGCGATTAATGCAATCTGGTGGGTTGCGGCTTTCGCCTAATCCATCCTATGAGAATGGTAGCTTTAATAAATGTATTCGCGTTCTCAGCGTCTTTGCGCTGTTTGCGTTAGGTGAAATGTACATCACCGAAACTGGTCGAGCTCAGCCGTCCTGGCTAATACAGATAAATCCTGGTTTATTCCTTAATCCCTAGCGCGTATAATTCCGTCTTTATCAGCTGCCATACAGATACCCCATGACTGTCGTCGATGTTGTCATTATTTTTGTAATCGTTCTGTCAGCGCTTTTTGGCTTAATGCGCGGCTTCATGAAAGAGTCAATCTCTCTTGCCAAGTGGATAATCGCGACCTGGATAGCGGCGACGTTTGCGCCGAAACTGGCGCCCATGCTTCCTGCGGCGATTGAATCAGAAGCCTTTCGACAGGCAATCTCATTTGCATCGCTTTTTATCGTGGTTTTTATCCTGGGTACTGTCATCACTCATTTTGTTACGCGCGTGTTGATCAAGACGGGACTGACGAGTCTCGACCGGGTGCTCGGCCTGGGTTTTGGTGTTCTCAGAGGGGGGCTGATTATTATTATCTTCGTTATCGTCGGTGGCCATTTCCCGCAACTGCCACAACAGGACTGGTGGCAGCAATCGGTGATGCTTGATCGCTTCGAGAACATAGTGGTCTGGATTCAGGATTACATACCTGATATGGATGCTTCATATAATAGAGGCGTTGTTTGATCCATGTGCGGAATCGTTGGTATCGTAAGCCGCTCTCCGGTAAACCTGGACCTGTATGAGTCACTCTCTGTGCTGCAGCACAGGGGGCAGGATGCGGCAGGCATCATGACCTGCGAGGATGACAGGTTTTTCATGCGCAAGGGCAACGGTCTGGTGCGCGATGTTTTTTTCAAACAGCACATGGAGCGTTTGCGCGGCAATATGGGGATCGGTCATGTACGTTATCCAACGGCAGGCTGTTCCTCCTCGCTCGAGGCGCAACCGTTCTATGTCAATTCACCCTACGGTATTGCGCTCGCGCATAACGGAAATCTGACAAATACCGATGTGCTCAAGGAACAGTTGTTTCTCGATGACATGCGCCATTTGAATACCGAGTCAGACACTGAAGCGCTGCTCAATGTGTTTGCGCACGAGCTTCAGTTACTGGCCAAACCCGATTTTGAAACGGAAGATATCTTTGAAGCGGTAGCTGCTGTACATGAGCGCTGCAAGGGTGGATATGCCGTTATTGCAATGATCGTCGGCAAGGGTGTGCTCGCGTTCCGCGATCCCAATGGTATCCGCCCCGCTGTTTACGGCAAGCGTGAGACCGCTACAGGCACCGACTACATGGTTGCATCTGAAAGCGTTGCATTACAGGCGCAGGGATTTGAACTGGTGCGTGACCTGATGCCAGGTGAAGCTGTTTTCATTGAACAGAGCGGCGTACTGCATACGCGCCAGTGTGCAGAAAATCCAAAGCTGGTACCGTGTATTTTCGAGCTGGTTTATTTTGCACGGCCTGACTCGATTATGGACGATGTTTCCGTCTATAAGGCGCGGCTGAGAATGGGGCAAAAGCTGGTGCTGAAAATTTTACGTGAACATCCCGATCACGATATTGATGTCGTTATACCCATACCGGATACCAGCCGAACTTCAGCGCTCGAGGTTGCGTACCACCTCAATGTGAAATACCGCGAAGGCTTTATCAAAAACCGTTACATTGGCCGCACCTTCATCATGCCTGGACAAACAGAGCGCAAGAAGTCAGTCCGGCAGAAACTGAATCCCATCGATCTCGAATTCCAGGGCAAGAATGTTTTACTGGTCGATGATTCCATTGTACGTGGTACAACGTCGAAACAGATTATACAAATGGCACGCGAAGCCGGTGCCAACAATGTTTATATGGCATCAGCTGCACCGCCGGTGCGTTATCCCAACGTGTATGGCATTGATATGCCGGCTCCGGAAGAGTTTGTTGCTCACAACCGTACGGTTGATGAAATAGCAGAAGCTATCGGTGCGGACTGGCTGATCTACCAGGATCTTGATGACCTTATTGAAGCAGTACAGAAAGGCAATGATAAGCTGCAGGAATTCGATTGCTCCTGTTTTGATGGCAAGTATGTCACCAAGGATATCGACGAAGATTATTTCCGCCGGCTTGAATTGCACCGTAACGATGCAGCCAAGATGAAACGGCAGCGCAGCCATTCAGCAGAAACAGTCGAGTTGTAACCCGGGCTTGCCTGTTGGCAGCCTGTTTTCTTCATGGCTGAAAAAAATGGGTCTTCTCTATATTGAGTGGGTAAATATTCAATTTAATGCCACAGAGGGCACAGAGTACACAG
>DAOWLL010000244.1 GCA_030641945.1 Gammaproteobacteria bacterium
AGTTAGAACAGATCAAGTCTACTGCCCCGACCGGTACTTCGAAGGCGACATCCCTGTCCAGCGTTTGAATGCACGCGTAAAATGCGCCGCATCGTTGTAGCCTAGCTGATAGGCGATATCGGTTATCTTTGATGCGGGTTCGTTAAGTTTTTCTATAGCGTATTGTTGACGTGCTTCATTTAACAAGTTGTTGTAACTGATATTGTATTTTTTCATTAAGCGTTGCAATGAGCGTGTTGACTGTCCTGCGATGTCGGCAATAACTTCAATCGAAAGGTCATCCTCGGTAATGTAAAGCTTTATAACTTCGCGCAATGCATTTACCAGTTCAGATTTATCCTCGATATTATTCAAAGCATGAGTTTCATGACTGCCAGAGCTGGTTGAAGGGCTTCTGGCAGGTGCCGCGCTAATAGTGGCATCTAACAGGCCGGCGGGAAATGCGATGGCTGTCTGTTTTTGTGAAAACACCAGTTCACAACCATCAAGGATACGATTTTTGCCTGCGACCTTGTTTCCGTCCATCATCAGTTGAACCACTGCAGGCTTCCAGTTCTTGCCGGCGGCGAGTTGAACAAGTTCGATCATGCTGGTCACGCGGTACAGTTCCATCTGGATATCATTGCTGACCTGAAGCTGACCAAGATTTTCGAACCAGCACACTTCATCGTCGATGTGAATGTTGAAGTCGCTGACATTGCTCTGGCTTGAGGCTATATCGCAAAAGGTATTGAGCAAGGCTTTTAGTGATTGCTTGTCATGCAGCAGGGGTTGCAGCGATTCATTGCTGTACCATGGCTTTACCTGCGCCACCTGCATGCCGAAGTCGGGAATCATTTCTGCAATCGCGACCTGGTTGATCAGTCGCCAGAATGGTTTTTCTGGTACTAATGTTTCCGGGTCAACGAGATCTGACAATGGCAGGTGAAACTTTTTGAAATACTGATCTGTATCAACGCCATTGTTCTCCATTGCAATTCTGAATGGTGTCACGAATGCCGCTTTTACCAGAGGTATCGCAGGTGCTGCTTCAGTATTCTTTTTATTCATTTGTGATCACTGTATCCCGGGTCACCAAAAATTATACAACCGTTAACTTCATGTGGTTTTTAAGCGTGATCTATCAATGTAATCATATTACCTGCCATTTTACGTCATCGTAATACTGTAAAGATGATTCTGTCGCAAAATGGCAAGAAGAATTATTATTATCGGCTTATCTTTACTACCATGTCATGGTTTGACTCTATCTGAAGCAAACCAAACCTGAATATAACGAACAACTCATATTGCTCATTGAAGGGAGAAATAAATGAATAAGAGAACATTTCTGGTCAGTGCATTGCTTGCAGCAACCGTTGCTGTTACCTCGGCAATGGCGCCAGCTAACGCAGAAGACAAACCGACACAGGTACTGATCGTCAATGTCGATGTCTGGGACGGCACCAGTGAAGAACTGAAAAAAGGTGTCGACGTGCTGGTAGAGGGCAACAAGATCAAGAAAATCGCTAGAGGCATCAAGGCGCCTAATGCAACTACAATAAATGGTCAGGGTGGCACAATGACGCCGGGTCTGATCGATATGCACCAGCATTTAACGCTGAATGGTGGTACTGCAGCCGGTAACAAATGGGATGCCTATGTACAGGGTGCACACGCATCACGGGCAGCGGAATACTTGCTGAGAAGCGGGTTTACTACCATTCGTGATATTGCAGGCATGACGCTTGGTCTCAAGAAAGCCATTAATGAAGACATTTTACCGGGTCCGCGTATGTACGTATCGGGTCCTGCGCTTGGCCCGACTGGTGGTCACAGTGACTGGGCGACACGGGTTGATGGCGTTGGACACCAGAACTATCAACAAAAAGTAGGCAACACGCATGTGATTGATGGCCGTGCAGAATGGTTAAAAGCTGCGCGCTGGAACATGCGTAATGGGGCTGATTTTCTCAAGGTCATGGCGGGTGGTGGTGTCGCCAGCGAGTTCGACCCACTGCATTTGCAATCACCTTCACCGGAAGAAATGGAAGCGGCGGTTCAGGTGGCGAAAGAGTATGGTTCTTATGTTGCCATTCATGCGTACACCGATGATGCTTACCTGAAATCATTAAAAGCCGGTGTGAGAAGTTTTGAGCATGGCTTTTTGGCCACGGAAAAATCCATTAAAGAACTTAAAAAAGCAGATGCCTGGTGGTCATTCCAGCCTTATGGAGGTTACGCGCTCCTGTGTGGCGCTTATCCTGACTGGTATACAGATGTCATGATTAAAAAAGGCAAGATGGTGTGTGAAGGTGTAGTCAATGCCATCAAGACCATGAAAAAATACAAGATCAAAACCTTCAATGGTTCGGATATGTTCGGCTGGGATAACTGGCACAATGCACTCGTTAATGCTGCAGCCCCGACGACACTCTTGCCGGAAGATCTGCGATACACATCATTGGAAACCATGAAAATGTCGACGTCGCTGCCGGGTCAGTTCCTGCGTGAAGAAACCAACCAGAATCGAAATGATTTTATCGCGGCCAAACTTGGCGTTGTGGAAGAGGGTGCCTGGGCAGATGTGCTGATCTGGAAAGGCAGCCCGATTAAAGATGTTAGCCTGATCCTGGAAGAGAAGAATCTGCAGATGGTGATGAAAGACGGCAAGGTATATAAAAACCTGCTGGTTGATCCAGAGCACGAATCTTTCCGTGCGGCACCGGCACCGTCTGGCCATTCATTCAACATGTAAATATTGTTTGAATAATCAAATAGTACATAATAAACAGGGCGCCTTGGCGCCCTGTTTATTTTAATGCTCATCCGTCATTGCGAGGCACGAAGCAATCTCATCATGCTAAGTGCGAGCTAACTTAGATTGCTTCGTGCCTCGCAATGACAATGGACGTAGAAAGGTAAATAATAATGACAGGACTGGATTACGCTGCATGGTTTGTATTACTGCTGCTTGCGGTCATCGCAATTGGTTTGTTGTTTTTCATCGGAAACCTGCCGGGTTCGGTCGCGAAGAAACGCAATCACCCGAATGCTGAAGCTATCACCATGGGTAGTTGGGCAGCTTTATTGTTTGGCGTAGTGTTGTGGCCGCTGGTATTGATGTGGGCCTACTCGCCGAACCTGTTTGTTAAAACAGGCGGTGCTAACAAGGAAGGGGAGGTTTAACCATGGCAGTGGCAATGATTGCGATATGGCTGGCCTTCCTGCAAGTGCTGGTTATGCTCAAAATTCTCAAAGGGTGGTCGCTGTGGATGAAGCTATCACCGCTTGTTATATACCTCTCGGTTATGGCAATCATCTTTATCCCTATGAACTTCGGCGCACCGGTCGGCAAATCGATCGTGATGAAAAACTCCGTACAAATTGCGCCAGCTGTATCCGGGTTGGTGATCGAGGTGGCAGACATTGTAGGGCGCAAGCATATCGATAAAGGCGAGTTGCTCTTTCAGATTGGTAAAGTGCCTTATCAATCACGTGTCGATCAGCTGGAAGCACAGCTCGAGCTGGCAACAATCCGGCAGGAACAGGCAAAACAACTGGTCAAGAAGCGTGCCGGCAGAGTGGGTGATGTACAGAAGTATGATGCCGAGGTGAAATCACTCGAGGCGCAACTCAGCAAGGCTCAGCTGGAACTGGATTACACATCGGTGCGAGCGCCGGTTGATGGTTATGTGCCCACCGTATTACTGCGCCCGGGCACCTGGGTGAATACCGGCGTACCCGTGATGCAGTTGATTGAAGAATCAAAACAGGTATTGGGTGTTCAGATTGATCAAATCAATCTTCGGCATGTCATGAATGGGCAGAATGCAGAAGCGATATTCAAGCTGTACCCCGGCAAGGTGTTTAATGCAAAAGTAATCGCAGTGATTCAGACAAATCCGGAGGGCTTGTTAACACCATCAGGTGAAGTGCTTGCAGCGACAGAGATACAATCGGCGCCAAGCTGGGTAGCCTTGCAACTCGAAGACGATATCGAATTGCCCGCCGGTGCCACCGGGCAGGCAACCATCTTTACTGAAGAGTTCGGCAAGTCTCATGCCATTCGGAAGATCATGCTGCGTATGGATACATGGCTGAATTATGTTAAACCATAAGTTATATCAATCATGGATAAGGTAATGAATCGGATGTATATCACCAGGTATCGCAA
>DAOWLL010000274.1 GCA_030641945.1 Gammaproteobacteria bacterium
GAATTTACGCGAGCGTTTTTTTGTCTGAGAAAACCCTGTGATTGCACCGACAATAGCAACTACGATCAGCCATCCCCATTCAATCACGAAGTCGGACAGGTTCACTACCATCATGGTAAATGCGGGCAAATCCGCACCAAACCCGGCAAACATGCCGGCGAATGTCGGTACCACGAATATCAGCAGAATAGCAGTTACGATGATAGCTACAACGAGTACCGCTATCGGGTAGGTCAATGCTTTTTTGATTTTGGATTTCAGGGCTTCCGTTTTTTCCTTGTAGGTGGCAACTTTATCCAGCAGGTCTTCGAGTGCACCTGATGCTTCACCGGCATCAACCAGGCTTACAAACAGGTCGTCAAAATACAACGGCTGTTTAGCCAGCGCGCTGGCGAATGTGCCTCCAGCTTCTACCTCTGCCTTGACCGCCATGATCAGGGTAGTCATGTTTTTGTTGGAGTGGCCCTGGCCAACGATATCAAATGCCTGTACCAGCGGAACGCCGGCTTTAAGCATAGTGGCCATCTGCCGGCTGAAAACGGCGATATCAGCAGGTTTAATCCTTTTACCCCCGCCGCCGAAAAATGATTTGCCTTTTCTCTTGACCTTGCCTGGTTTCGGGGTGACGCCTTGCTTACGCAGCTCGGCCTTAACAGCATCGATGCTCACTGCTGTTGTTTCTCCTCTGATGCGTTTTCCCTGCTTGTTGGTACCTTCCCAGGTAAAGGTTGCTGCTTGTGCTTGTGCCATTATTCAGTCCTAATCAGTCTTTGGTTACGCGGTTAACTTCTTCCAGGCTGGTGATGCCCTGAACTACTTTAAGCAGGCCAGACTGGCGCAGGTCATTGATGCCTTCTTTATGTGCCTGATGTGCAAGATCCAGTGCATTGCCATTGTTCATGATGATCTGGCCCATATCTTCGGAAAGTTTCATTACCTGATAAATACCGACCCGGCCTTTATAACCGTCGGAACACTGGTCGCAACCGATGGCTTTATACAGGGTGAAGTCCTCGTTGATCTGTTCATCAGTAAAACCTTCTTCTTCCAGTGCGGCTCGAGGTACTTCTTCAATTGTTTTACAGTGATCACACAGACGGCGTGCCAGGCGCTGGGCAATAATCAGCGATACGGCTGAGGCAATGTTGAAAGGGGGTACGCCCATATTAACCAGGCGCGCCAGTGTTTGCGGTGCGTCATTGGTGTGCAGGGTGGACAGCACCATGTGACCGGTCTGTGCTGCCTTGATCGCAATCTCTGCCGTCTCCAGGTCACGAATCTCACCAACCATGATGATGTCCGGGTCCTGGCGCAGGAAAGACCTCAGGGCTGAAGCAAAATCGAGTCCGACCTTGTTGTTGACGTTGACCTGGTTGATGCCCTCGAGGTTGATTTCTGCCGGATCCTCGTCAGTCGATATGTTTCTGTCTTCCGTATTGAGAATATTCAGGCCGGTGTACAGGGATACGGTTTTACCACTACCGGTTGGACCCGTGACCAGGATCATGCCGTAGGGATTGGACAGTATATCCAGATACGCTTGTTTCTGCTCAGGATCATAGCCGAGAGCATCGATGCCCAGCTGTGCGCTGGAGGGATCCAGAATACGCAGTACAACTTTTTCACCAAACAGCGTCGGCAGGGTGTTAACACGAAAATCGATGGCCTTGTTTCTGGAGATTTTCAGTTTAATACGGCCGTCCTGTGGTACACGCCTTTCGGCGGTATCCATTTTTGACATCACCTTCAGGCGTGCAGCCAGTTTAAGGCTCATTACTATCGGTGGCTTGGAGACTTCACGCAATACGCCGTCTATACGCAGGCGTACACGGTACTTTTTCTCATAGGGTTCAAAGTGAATGTCGGAAGCGCCTTTTTTGATGGCATCGAGCAGTACTTTATTGACGAATTTAACAACAGGCGTGTCGTCAGCTGCGCTGGTCTCTGCTGCTGCAGGTGCGACTTCATCGGTGTCGGCAAATTCTACATCTTCCAGATCATCATCAAGGCCATCGTCGAGGCTATCCTCTCCCTCAAGCACCTTCTCGATAAATTTTGTGAGTTTGTTTTCTTCTACCAGTACGGCTTCGCTATTGGTACCAGTCTGGAATTTGATATCATCGATGGCAGCGAGGTTGGTCGGGTCCGAGATGCCTATATAGAGCCTGTTGCCGCGTTTGAACAGTGGGACTGCGTGGTGCTTGATAATCAGCTTGTCGTCGACAATATCACGGGGAACGGATTCTGTGTCGAGCACATCGAGGTCGAATACGGGGAGACCGAATTCATTGGATGCTTCCATCGCGATTTTACTCGCGGAAAGCACATTATTATTGACCAGGTACTGAGTGAAGCTGATTTTTTCATCATGCGCACTTTTAAGCGCGGTAATCGCTTTTTCCTCATCCAGCAAGCCGTCATTAACCAGTTTGCGAGAAAGCCCGCTCAGTTTTGGTTCGGCACTCATTGCAGTCCCCGTACTATGATTGTTAAGCCCTGACTTCGACAGGAAATTTCCTGTTGTTTGAATATTGTTAGCTCAGATATAAGGAGTATAGGAAGAATATTGCCTAAAACCAGTAATTCAGCCGCTTTGGAGCGGCTGGTTTTGGGGTCTGTCAAAGATAAAAAAATGAGCCCGATGATGCGGCACCGGGCTCATTTTTTTATTGGAATAGTTCCGCTATAGCTACGGTGCAGGCAGCTTGGTAATGCTTTCCTGTATGGCTGTGTCCGCCAGGTAGGTCACGGTAATGGTATAGCAATCATTGATACTGCCACCACCACAGGCCGCTACGTTATACCTGTACTGGTCCTTGTCGCCATCCGGTCGCCAGCCATAAGCATTGGGCAGGGTAATCACATCACCACCCGGATCATATGTGCCTGCCAGGTAGGTACCGTTTTCGTAATAGTAATTATCAACAAAAGGCACCATAATCTCTGCATTGGTCAATGCTGCCGCATGCTTGGAAGTGTCGATATATCCATTGTACGAAGGTATGGCTATGGCTGCGAGCATCGCAATCACGGCGGCTGTAATCATCAATTCAACCAGGGTATAGCCGGATGCTGGTTTAATTGCTTTGAAATTGTGCATAGCTGAATCCTCAGATACGAGTCACTCGTTAACTAGAATGTAGCATTGTTTTATAGCATAGGCGGTTATGACGTCGTATATAGTACCGAGCGGTGTTGAAAAGCCGATAAAGAGATGTGGATTTCAATGATCGGCCTCAGCCCTGGTGGGTCCTGTACATACTAGTAAGCAAAAAAAAGCCTCCCGAGAGGGAGGCTTTTTTCACTAAAACCAGGGTCTTAGTTATAGGTCAGTGTTACAGCGCCACCGGTCAATTCAAGGTAAGCAGGTGTAGTAATTGTAACTGTATCACCAGTGGCATATGCAGCACCAGCAGCACTTGAAGAAGTAATACCGATAACACCGTTGGTGACATCTATAGCGGCTGCGTATGGAGCAACACCACCATCAGGGGCAGTCGCACCTGCACTGTTAAGCGCAGCGAATATTGCAGCACCACCACGTGGGAAGTCGTTGGCAGCTGCAAAAGTAAGGGCCATGGCACGACGGCTTGAGTCTTTAGCAAAACCGTCTTTGACGAAGCGACGTGCTACGTCAGCGTGCTCGGTGACTTTTGACATCTTGGATGTTGAGATGTAGCTGTTGTAAGAAGGAATCGCTACAGCAGCCAGAATGCCGATAATGGCCACAACGATCATCAGTTCGATAAGGGTAAAACCTTGGATTTTTTTCATGATTCTCTCCTGAGAAATTAGTTAACTAACTTTTATACTTACTTTTGCTTTATTGTTGAAAGCTGTTATTCATGTAGCAGATGCC
>DAOWLL010000552.1 GCA_030641945.1 Gammaproteobacteria bacterium
CTTCACTGTAGTCCAGATCAAAACAACAAAACAAGTATTGGCCTCTGTGCTCTCTGTGGCAATCATTTAAGCTTTTACCCACTCGATGGGGTGAGGTCCCTATAAAACAACACCCGTGAGCCTATATGACTCACGGGTGCTTTGTTTGTTCCAGTTAAAGCTGTGTTTTAACGCGTGTATTCACGTCTTTTTTTGTCAAAATCACGGTCGCTGTACTCGCGCAGTTCTGCAATAAAGTGCCTGCGATAATAGAGTACGGCGCTGGTGCCATTCGCTTTAACGTCAACGACTCTCCACTTGCCGTCAGTGCGCTGCATGCCAAATTCAAGGCGTGCTGCAGGTTGGTCTTTTCTGACGACATTGACCCTGACTACGGCCTCATCGCCACGGCTTCTGAAACGGGTTCTATCATAACGCAGCGATGTATTGGCAGGATCAAACCCACCCATATGCTTGACCAGCGCGGTGAGGAATGTCTCCTGCAGCCTTGTCTGGAACTTGACCTTGTCTTCTGTGCTCATGTAACGCGCATAAGGTCCTGTGATCCATTCTGACATTGCATCGAAATCAAAATGCGGAAATATCTTCTTTTCGAGGTAGGCTCTCAGCATGCCTGGATGTGCGGCGTCCTGCCCCTTGATGAACTTCTCAAGGTCTGCAACAGCCCGTTTGAGCTCTTTTGCTGGATCAGGTATGTCGGCATAGCGGCTGCTTCTGGATTGTTGGCTGTCACCTCTATCGCCATAACGTTTAGAATAGTCTGTGTATGCATATGATGTATTCATACACAGGATAACAAACAGTGTGGTAAGCGGCACAAGGATTTTCTTCATGTAAGTTCTCTTTATTATAATAATGTGGGCAGATGAACGCTAAGAATAACGCGCATAATGGGGTTGCATCAAGGGCTGGAGCAAAAATACTCGTCATATTATTGCTCCTGCTTACAGCGGTGGTTTCGGTGATGCCGGCGTCATCGTCAGAGGCGGTCGATGACGGGTCAGTGATCGATAAAGAGGCGGCGCTAGAGCAGCGGGCACGGGAGGTAAATGAAGGTGAACTGCAGTTGCTGGACAAGCCGCCTGAGGCTGCAGCTCACAACCACCAGAATCGCCTGATGATCACAGAACAAAGCCTGAGTGATGGCTGGGTAACAATGTATCAATGCCACAGTGATCTGGACAAAGTCTCGGCCTCGCAGATTGTGTACAACCAGGACCGTATTCGTAACATCAAGGTGCTGTCCTCGCACAATATCGGATCAGCCCGGGTTGAGGGACATACGGTGCAAATGACGGATATTGAGGCAGAATCGAAGATTTGTATTTCCGCAGATAAAAGGGCGCTCAGTTATGAAAAAGGCAGGTATTACCTGAAGCTAGGCCCATTTATGCGCCGCTTTCTGGACGGCTATTATCCTATGCATGTTCAGGTTGAAGTTTGTTACCCGGTATTTCTGCAACTGCTAAGCACGAGTCCGGTGGAGGCCCTGCAGCATACCAGGGGCAAGACATCTTACGCGGATATTGATATCTGGGTCGTTGGCAAGCTCGATATCGAGCTGGTGTTCAGTAGCAAGTTGCCGGAAGATTATTAGAACCTGTATTTGGCAATGCGTTTTATTTTGGGGTCTTCCCCAGATACAGTGGGTAGAGCCATGATAACACCCTGACCCCACAGGGAATATTTGTCCGCCTGCCGCTACACGGCCCCACGCAAATGTTTAAAAACAACATCCACAGATGAACGCAGATGAACACGGTTGAAAGCGTTTTAAGTTTCTAAATATCTGTGTTCATCTGTGGACACATGCCCTGTTCCTTCCTGGCATCCAGTGACGTAGGGTGCAATAGCGAAGCGTATTGCACCACGCGGTTAATGCAATCTGGTGGGTTGCGGCTTTCGCCTAACCAC
>DAOWLL010000122.1 GCA_030641945.1 Gammaproteobacteria bacterium
GTGTATTATTATTTCAATATGATGGACGAAATAGACTCAATGCAACGTAAGCATCAGATTGCCCTTGCAGCTCTCAAGTCTAAAACAAGAATTGAAGAGAACCTGACTTCATTAGCGGCAGCCCCCGTAGTAGAGAAGCAAAAGAAGTCTTCTATCAAGTCAGCTGCAAAAACTGGCAAGTCAACGGATGCATCATCAAATAATGTATCTAACTCCTATGCAAGGCAGCAGTCAGCTCAGACATACTCTGTACAGCGAACTGAAAAGCGCGACCCGGTTAGTGAGGCGCTGGAACTCGGCTGGTTGGCATTCCAGAATAAAGATTATGAAGCATCCAGTCGAGAATATAAAAGAGCTTTAGATAAAGAGTCGAATAACCATGATGCGCTGCTTGGCATAGCCGCAATTTCCTTGCAGCAGGATGATGTGGACGCTGCCAGGGATATATATATCAAGTTGCTGGAGTTAGACCCGCGCGACCCGCATGCGCACGCAGGGCTCGCTAATATAGCCCAAACGGGCGGTGCAAATTTAAGCGAGACGAAACTCAAGCAGTTAATAGAATACCGCCCGGATGACTCTCATCTTCAATTCGCGCTGGGAAATCTGTACGTTCAGAAGAAAAGCTGGCCTGAAGCGCAGCAGGCGTTTTTTAATGCGTGGAAATCGGATAGTAAGAACCCGGATTACGCGTATAACCTGGCCGTGAGCCTGGATCAGCTCGGTAAGCACAGGGAAGCCAGGGCATATTACGAAGATAGTCTGAAGCTTGCGACAGGGAAAAATATCAGCTTTTCTCCAGATGCTGTTAAAAACAGGCTTGCATATCTTGGGGGCGTTGAATAATTATGAATGCGCCAGCAGTCATAAAGAAGAAAAAACGGCTCGGTGAGGAGTTGATTGAAAAAGGTCTTGTTACCTATGACCAGGTAGAGATCGCGCTTACCGAGCAGAAAAAAAATTACCGTTTAATAGGTGAAATTCTTGTCTCGCTTGGATTTGTAACCGAATCTGTTATGCGTGATGTACTCGGTAAGATTCTGGGCGTCGGCAGTGTCGACCTGAGTACATTGATTCCAGACCAGGGTGCGATTGCACTGATACCAAAAGAAATTGCAGATCGACATACAATTATTCCAGTCAGTTTTGATGAACAAGCCCAGCAGCTGAAGATCGCCATGAAGAATGCATCAGACTTGATGGTGCAGGACAGGATACACGCACTCGTCGGCCGTAAAATAGATATTATTCCGTTAGTGGCCGGTGTAGGCGAAATAAAAAAAGCGATTGACCAGTTTTATGGTTATGAATTGTCTGTCGATGGCATCCTGCATGAAATTGAAACGGGTGAAATCGACTACAAGAGCCTGGATGCGATTGATGATGAATACAGTCAACCGCTCGTGCGACTGGTTGACGCAATACTTGCTGATGCAGTTAAGCGTGAAGCATCAGATATTCACTTTGAACCTGAAGACGGCTTTTTAAGATTACGTTATCGAGTTGATGGTGTATTACGCCAGATTCGCAGTCTCCATAAAGACTACTGGTCGGCAATTGTTGTTCGTTTGAAAGTAATGTCCAACATGAACATCGCAGAAACCAGGATTCCACAGGATGGCAGACTGAGTCTGCAAGTACAGGGACACCGGGTTGATTTTCGTGTTTCTGCACAGCCAACAACACATGGAGAAAATATTGTACTTCGTGTTCTTGATCGAGCCAAAGGCATTGTCCCGTTAGAGCAGCTCGGTGTGAACGAAGCTACAGTTGATACACTGCGCTTGATGATGGCACGACCTGAAGGAATCATCCTTGTAACAGGACCAACAGGCAGTGGTAAAACAACGACACTATATTCGTTGCTCAATTATGTTAAATCCGAGCAAGTCAACATTATGACTCTGGAAGATCCGGTTGAATACCCGGTCGATATGATCAGGCAAACCTCGGTAAACGAGGTGGCACGCATGGATTTCGCTAATGGTATTCGTTCAATGATGCGCCAGGACCCGGATATTATTCTAGTCGGTGAGATTCGTGATGAAGATACTGCAGATATGGCATTCCGCGCTGCGATGACGGGGCACCAGGTGCTATCAACGCTGCATACAAATTCAGCAATTGGAGCAATACCGCGATTGCTGGATATTGGTGTGCTGCCGGATATTATGACAGGCAATATCATCGGAATTATAAGTCAAAGGCTTGTTCGGCTACTGTGCCCATCATGCAAGAGCTCCAGGGAAGCGGATGAAATAGACAGCAAATTACTCGGCGTTGAATACGTTAATGAAAGTCTGACTATATATGAAGCGGGTGGGTGCGAGAAATGCGATAACACAGGCTATAAGGGACGGGTTGCCATTATAGAGGCGCTGCGGATTGATAATCAGCTTGATGAGCAAATTGCGAAACGAGCAACACTGGGTGAATTGAGAGCGTGCGCCAAGTCAACAGGATATAAAACACTGGCTGATGATGCGATACGGCGAGTGCTGGAAGGGGAGACGTCGCTTCAGGAAGTCTCACGTGTGATTGATTTGACACAGAGACTGATATAAATGCCGGATTATAAGTTCAAGACGATCGATGCTGCAGGTAAGGTGCGCTCTGATACGATGGTCGCGAGCAATCCAATGGAGCTTGAAAAAAGACTGGGCAGCATGGGCTTTGACCTGCTTAGCTTTAAAGAGCACAGTAAATTATCAAGATCTATACTTCAGAAAAAAACAATATCACGGCGTGATCTGATTAATTTTACATTTCATGTCGAGCAGCTAACCAAATCCGGAGTGCCGTTGCTCGACAGCCTGAAGGACATCAGGGATAGTATCGAATACAGTACTTTTACTGATGTGCTTCAAACGGTAATTGATGATATTGAAGGCGGTAAAACCTTTTCACTCGCATTATCTGAGCACCCGCAGATATTTGACAAGGTATACGTTACCCTGGTCAGGGTCGGCGAAGAAACCGGCAACCTGCCAGAGGTTCTCAGAGATCTTGCAGAGACAATAATGTGGCAGGATGAACTGGCGTCACACACAAGAAAAATAATGATATATCCTGCAATAGTAACCGTTGTGGTTATTGGTGTAGTTAGTTTTCTGATGATCTATCTTATGCCGCAGCTGCTTCCATTTATTAAAAATATTGGAACTGAGATACCGTTGTATACAAAAGTACTAATGAGTGTATCCAATACATTTGTTAAATACTGGTACCTGATATTTTCATTTCCAGTAGTCTTATATGTGGCAACAGTTGTAACGGCAAATAAAAATTTAGCGGTAAGGTATTACCTGGATGGCCTGAAACTTAAAATATGGCTGATTGGCCCGTTAGTTTCAAAAATTAAACTGGCCCGATTCGCAAATTATTTTGCAATGATGTACAGCTCGGGCATTACGGTACTTGACGCATTGGGCATATCAGAAAACATGGTCGATAATCTTGTGCTCGAGGATTCAATTAATAAGGCCAGGGCGAGCATAGCAGAGGGTTCGCAGATTAGTGACAGCTTTGAGAGGGTCGGCGTTTTTCCATCAATGATTGTACGTATGCTTAAAGTAGGCGAAGACACGGGTGCAATGGATGAGGCGTTGTTAAATGTAAGTTATTTCTACAACAGAGAAGTGAAGGAGTCTATTGAGAGGCTGGAGCCAGCGATGATGCCAATACTCACGATAATACTTGGCGGCATTATGATGTGGATAATGTTGGCGGTTCTTGGTCCTGTATATGACGCGGTATCCAGCATAAAAATGTGATCAGGGAATAACATGAAAAGAATATTCTATTTTTCCGGTCATCGATTAACAGTATTTCACTGGAGCAGGAAGTCGCTTGCCGGCGCATGCTCCTTCGAGTCGAATGTTGAGGGTTTTGAGAAGTTCAGCCAGTATCTGGAGTCATCAGAAAAAACACCGACCTGCATGCTGCTTGATGTTATAGAGGAGGATTTCAGGAAAGATGTGATACCCCACGTCTATGGAAAAGACAGAAGCGCGGTGATCTCCAGGTTAATGGATAGATATTACAGGACTAGCAGGCAATATACTTATGCTGAAATTCAGGGCCGGCAAAAGACCGGTCGTAAAGATGATGAGGTGTTGCTCGCGGCAATAACAAATCCTGAACTGGTGCGAGTGTGGATAAGGCTTATTGAAGAGTTCGATGTGCCATTGTCGGGGATCTTGAGCCTCCCACTTATTAGCAAAAGCATCCTTTCGCTGATAGGCGCTAAAAAAGGCTATGTATTACTGGTTAGTCAGCAGGTTAACAGTAATCTAAGACAGACATTTTTCAAAAATGGAAAAATGGTGTCCAGCAGGCAATCAGTAATCAACCAGGATGCTGAAAATATCAGCAATGTTGGCAATTATGCTCGTCCGGAAATAGAAAGGACGATGGCATTTATACGAAGCCAGTATCAGCTAGAAGACGATGTTGAAATAAATGTGCATATACTGGGTTCCGGCGCACAAATAGATTCTTTAGAGAGCACGTTCTTGTCAGATCTGTCTAATAATTATCACATTCATAGAATCAAAGATATTCATCACAAGCTGGGCATAAAAGGCCTGCCTGACAGGTTTGCAGACGGGCTATTTGCATGGGTTGCCTTGAATAAGCCAGGCATTAAGAGTCATTATGGCAACAAGAAGGAATTTGTTCGCTTTTACTATACGTTAGCTTCTAAGGCACTGTATGCCGCCTCGGTTGCCGTAATACTTGCGTCATTGTTGTTGATCGAATCCAACATTTCCGACGGGATCTCATACAGGGAATCATCGGCGTTATTGCAAAAACGAACAAATGAATTCAGGCGTGTTTATCTGGAAAAATACCAGGCATATGAAGAGCTGTTTTCAAATGCAAGGCTAATGGATATGGCTGTCGGAATGGTTGATCAAATAGAGACGAACAGCCAGGTTACACCACTGGATTTCATGCTTGCACTGAGCAAGTTGGTGAGTAAGCCGCAAATAGGGCGTATTTATATTGATAAAATCGAATGGTCAACCAGGCAGGCAGATAATAGTAAACATAAAAAATCTCGTAAAAAGACAGATCATGAGATTTCATTTAAACCGACCAACGTAACATCGCCCAGTGAAATTCAGCATATTGCTGTTGTCACGGGCAGAATCCCGGTTGAGTTTAATAATTACAGGGATACGGTTAATCGAATTAACAATATTATAGCCGTATTAAATAGTGGAGACCGTGTAGAAAAGGTGAGCGCTATCAGTCTTCCGGTAGAAGTCAGGCCAGATAAGAAATTTGCCTCAGAAAGTATAGCGCCAGGCAATGGTGAAAATAACAAACAGGTAAAACAAGGCGGACTATTCTCACTCAAAGTTGTAATGAAGGCGCCTGATCATGTTTAAGCCTTCGATTAATCCAGACATAAAAAAGGCGCTGACGTACTTTGCCATTATATTTCTGTTGATGACAACGGTAGTGACTGTATCTGATATGTATACGACAAAAGCCAGCGACGAAAATGCCACTATATTAAGAGAAATGCGCAGCTGGAGAAATAAAATAGATGAAGCAAACAAGAACAACCAGATGCTTGTTCAGCATGAGGATACATTCAAAAAGTTAAAAGACGCATCTGTAATAGGCGACGAGAACAGGCTCAGCTGGGTTGAAGTAGTGCAAAGAGTCGCTGACTCCAGAGGCATTGCTTCGGTGAAATATAATATCGCCAGTCAGATTTTGCTGGATAAAAAAACACTGGATAAGAAATATAAAGATATAGATGTTTTCAAGAGCGTGATGTCGATTGAAATGAAGTTTATTCATGAGGGCGATTTGTTTGTTATGCTGAATGCGCTAAGAAATGAGGCGAAAGGCCTCGTGGCGGTAGACAAATGCAACATTGAGCTAATAAATAAACAAGTTAATGAAGGGGTTATTGGGCAAGATGCTACGGATAACATGAAGGCATATTGTGAACTCAGCTGGTACACATTGAAAAAAGCAGAAAAGGCTTAGCTA
>DAOWLL010000352.1 GCA_030641945.1 Gammaproteobacteria bacterium
CCTGTTGGTCTTCAGCCTGCTGCACGTCCGGCGGCTGGTGGTCTTTTTTATCCGGGCTTTCATCGTCCTTTTTTTCACTGATATCAGTCAGCTGGTCCTGCTTCTGTTCATTCGCCTGTTCGGCACTTTGTTGATCTTCAGCCGATTGATCGTTCTGCTGCTGTTGATCACTCGACTGCTTGTCTTGCTGCTGCTGAGACTGATCCTGCGATTGCTGTTGTTGGCTGTCTTGTTGCTGTTCTTTGGACTGGTCTTGTGACTGCTCCTGTTGCTGCTGCAGGGCATTTTTTACAAGTTCGCGATTAAAGTGCGCGTCCTCGTTTTCGGCATCCATGTTTAATGCATCATCATAAGCTTTAATGGCATCTTCATAGCTGCCAAGCTGTGCAAGTACATTACCCTTGTTGTAATAGTCAGTACTGCTTTCGGGTGAAGCTAGCAGCTCGTTTGATCTTTCATAGTTACCCGCGCGGTAATGGGCGGCAGCTTTCCAGTCGCTGTCTTTAAACAACTCGGCTGCTTTTTCTGCATTACCCGCGTTAAATGCTCTCATTGCTTTCTGATCCGGGCTGAGCCACAGGTTTTCAGTGTCGATTGGCCAGGGTTCTTCTGCATTGAGTGCATAAGCCGGTTCGGGAACTGGCAATGTGAATAGCGCAATACACAGCAGCCAGCCTCTACGTGGCCACAGTGCGACGAAAGGAAGAACCAGCAATAATAACCAGGGTCCTTCCTCTTGCCAGATATCAGCTGTCAGCTCAGTGCCCTCTGTTTCTGTTTTGATGCGTTTTGTTGCAAACAGTTCAGCCAGCCGCTCACTATCGCTATCGTCCGCCTGCATGGAAACAAATATGCCGCCGCCTTGAAGTGCGGCTTGCTGTAATTTAACAGGTTCAAGCCTGGAGATAACAATGGCGCCTGATGAGTCTGTAAGAAAACCTCCACTTAATGGCAGCGGGCTGCCTTCAGTGGTGCCGACACCCATGATGGATAAGCGGTGGCCGTTGTCTGCCAGCTCATTGATTGCACTACTGGCAGAGTCCGGGATGCCGTCAGTAATGGCCAGTACATCGCCGCGTGTGATCCCGGCCTGTTGCAGCAATTCAGTCGATAATCTGAGTGCTGATGCGATGTTACTGCCCTGGGCCGGCATCAGTTCCGGTTCAAGAGAAGGCACCAGGTTCGCAATGGTATTGTCGTCATCCGTTAACGGTGTCACTGTAAAAGCTGTCGCTGCAAACACGACCAAAGCAGTCTGCCCGCCTTTTCTTGCCTTGATCAAATCCAGCACTTTTAACCTGGCTCTTTCAAGGCGTGAAGGTTTTACATCGGTAGCGTGCATCGATTGTGACAGGTCGAGTGCAATGACCAGCGCAGAGTCTTCACGAAACACGGGTTGCGGCAGTTTTTTCCACACAGGCCCGGCCAGTGCGAAGATGCTGATACTGGCTGTAAGGACGATCAGCAGTATTGGCAGGATGCCCGACTTTTTACCAGCGGCGGTCAGTATGTACGGCATCAGCCTGTCATCACATACGGCTTGCCAGCTCAGGCTGGTCGCCTTGCTGGTGAGGTAGAAGATGACAAACAACAGCAATGGCACAAAAGCATAGAATGCTTCGGGGCGAAGGAAATGCAGTTGCTCCGGTATGCTCACAACTATATCCATCTGCGTCTATACAGTGTGGCAAGTGCAAGCAGGGACGCAAGTATCAGCGCTATGCTCAATGGCCAGTAGAACAGGGACCATGTGGGGCGGTAACTTTGTGTATCACGTTCGACAGGCTCGAGTTCGTCGATCAAAGCATAAATTTGCTGCAGTTCAGCAACATCGTGCGCACGAAAATAACGGCCGCCTGTTCTTTGGGCAACGGTTTTTAATGTCTGTTCATTAAGCTCGCGGCTGCCACGTGAACCGATGCCGACAGTGTGAATCTTCAATCCTTTTTTGGCAGCAATCTCCGCGGCTTTCTCGGGGCGTATTTCACCGGCGTTACTGACGCCATCGGTCAGCAGTATCAGAACACGGTCCTGGTTGTTTTCAGTATCAAGACGCTTCACCGCAAGACCGATGGCATCACCAATCGCCGTGGATTTGCCTGCCAGCCCGGTGACAGCTTCGAGCAGCAGTGTTTTGACCGTGGTGCGATCGAATGTCAGCGGCGCCTGGACGTAGGCCTGTTCACCAAAAAGGATCAAACCGATACGGTCACCCACGCGCTTGTCGATAAAGTCACCTGCCACAGCCTTGGTTGCATGCAGCTTGGTGACGTTGCGAAAACTATGGGTGAATGTATGGTCCATGCTGCCGGACAGGTCGATAGCCAGCATCAGGTCGCGACCGCTCACTGGCAGCTCAACAGGCTCGCCTATCCATTGCGGTTTTGCTGCGGCACCTAACAGGCACAGCCACAGCAGGAAATAAATGAACAATGGCCAGCGTCGTAATGAACGTTGTGCAGGTGTTGTATGCTCACTTTCGAAATCGGCGAGATAGGGTACGCGCAGAGCTGCATCGTTACCGCTGGCAGCAACGGGTAATATATAGCGCAGTAAAAACGGAACAGGCAGCAAAGCAAACAGCCATGGCCAGCTAAACGTGATCACTGTGATACACCTTTGGCGGGTTGAATGCTTAGCCAGTCTTCGCACAGCGTGAGCAGATCATTAAAGTCTATGTCGATCGGGCTGTTTGCAGGCAAATAGGGTGCAGTTGCCAGAATTCTGCCATTGCCATTCTCGAAGTCTTTTCGTTGCGCGGTATTGTCCAGATGCTGCAACCATTTGGCACCGGTAAGGCTGGCCGAGTTCTCACGCTGATAGAAACTGATACTGGCTCTGCGCATTAATGCAGACAATGCTTTTACCAGTTCAAGCCGGTCATGGTTTTCGTGGTATTGCTGGCGAATCATATCCAGTTCGGCAAGGGCAGTGCGCTTGAGCAATCGGCGTTTTCTTACCTGTTTGAATAAAACAATACTCGTGATGATGACTGCGCTCAAAATCAACAGCAGCCACCAGCCGGCTGCAGGCGGCCACCAGCTAACCGGCTCGGGTAAATGAATGTCGCGCAGCGGTAGTGGCTCAACAGGCATAATAAATCACTGCTTCAACGCTGTGCCTTGA
>DAOWLL010000602.1 GCA_030641945.1 Gammaproteobacteria bacterium
ATTAATACTCTGTGCCTCTGTGGTGAATGGTTCTTGAATTATCTTTTTATCCCATGCAACAAAACCCAGTCTTCTTCAAACTGGGGTTCATCCATATCAAAAAATTCACTGTACGTGTTAAGTACTGATTCAGCCTGTTCTTTCAGAATTCCGGACAATACAACGTCACCACCAGGTTTTATGTGTCCTGAAAGTGTGGGTGCCAGTTCTGCAAGAGGTCCGCTGAGGATGTTGGCAACGACGATATCGTATTGTGAATCTGCAATCGTCACGGATTTTTGAAAGTCTTCAGGCAGCCAGGTTTTTATCCTGTCTTCGACCTGGTTGGTTTCGGCATTGTTATGAGTGGCGATCAGCGCCTGCGGATCGATGTCAACGCCATCGGCATGAGCTGCGCCGAGCATACATGCGGCAATGGCCAGTATTCCCGATCCGCAGCCATAATCCATAATGTTTTTTTGCGTTGTAACATTCTGGTCTAGCCAGCGTAAACATAATGATGTGGTCGGGTGCGTGCCGGTGCCAAATGCCAGTCCAGGATCGAGCCGAAGGTTGATAGCATCTGCTTCCGGCGGTTCTATGTGAAGCGGGCATATCCATAGACGTTCACCAAACTGCATGGCGTGGAAGTGATCCATCCATGCACGCGTCCAGTTTTGGTCTTCCAGTATTTCAGCGCTGCAGCTGTGATCGATGTCTGTCAGGCCAGCTTCTACCAGATCAAGCAAGTGCTGCTGATTATTATCGAAGCTGAATAAACCGGTAATCATGACTGCGTTCCAGATTGGTACTTCGTTTACCCCGGGCTCAAGAATTGGCTGGTCAGCTGCATCGGTATAGGTCACGGTCTGTGCGCCGGCGGAGAACAGGCAATCTTCCGCCATATCAGCATTGTCTTTTGTGGTATTGATAGAAATTTGTAACCAGCTCATAAGGGTGCTCAGGCAGATGTTTTTTATAGCAATTTATCGTTAGTCGTTGTAGCCTAACCGATAGTTTGCTGCATGTTATGTAAATCACTTAAAAAAACATCAACCTGTTTAAAGATTTGGCTCATGTGTTGAATCTATCAGGAAATCGTTGGAGATATTATTGGATACTCAAGCCTATCAAAATGCGAAAGATGCGCTTAAAGCGCAGGACTACAAAGCGGCTGAACGTGCATTCAAGATCACGCTTGACTCTATCGATGAAAATGATGATGAGCATAATCGTGTGCAATCGTATTATGGCCTGGCCCAGGTACTGAATTCGAATGATAATGGTTTGTTGCAGTGTCGTGATGCGGCAAGTAAAGAGATGGTTGACGGTGATGTTTTTTTAAATCTGGCCTGTGCAGAATGGGAGAGTAAGAGCCGTAAACGTGCGATTGACGCGGTTCAGCATGGTATAAAAATAAATCCGGATCATGTCCAGTTAAATCGAGCCTGCGCCAAACTGGAGTGCCGTAAAAAATGCTGTTTTTCCTTCCTGTCGCGTGACCACAAACTCAATCGTTTGTTTGGCCGTCTGATGCGTCGTCCACCCGAGCAGGCATTAACGGTACACAGTTTGCTTTTCTAGAAGACTGCTCCAGCAGACTATTCTAGCAGTATGCTGGATGTCTGTTATTAGCGCATTCAGAACCTAGTTCACAAAAATATTAAAAAGAGCATATGCGATACTCATAGGGATCGCGTATAGCGCCAAAGATAATAAACCAAAGCCCAGACC
>DAOWLL010000472.1 GCA_030641945.1 Gammaproteobacteria bacterium
GTGTTCATCTGTGGACATATATCCTGTTTTTTCGCGTGTTTTGCGGGGGCCGTGTAGCGGCAGGCAGATATAACCTCTGTGTTCTCTGTGCCTCTGTGGCAATCATTTGAATTTTTCCCACTTGATATGGTGAAGACCCCTTTATGTAAATAAACAGATGTGTAGAGTTAAAGATGTTTATTGATGACGATTGCAAGTTGTTCGGATTTCTGTGAACCAATCAGTAAAGGCATGCTTTCTGTTAACTCAAGCTGCACGCCCCTGTTGCCGCTCACATTATAAGCTCTGCCTTTTCTGCTGAAGCGGATACCCCAGCCGCCGTATTCCCTGATCGGTCGGTAGGTTCTGGCTTTGCAGGAGGTAATGGATTCAAATGAAATATTTCTTCTGCGGAACGGAAAAAATTGAATATGAATACCTTCAGGGTCAATAATGGTGATCAGTCTCAATTTATAAAAAAGCAGGGCTATGCCCGCTGTAATCAGAAATGATAGCGTGGCGGAAGTAAGCAGTGCTATGTCTGACATGGGTCTGTCACCCCAGGGTTGTCCAAGGTATAGCTGGATGTAGATGCCTTGAACAAACATGATGGCTAAGCCCACGGTAATGATCAGCAGAAGCAGCCATACCCAGGGTTGGCGAAATTGCTGCTCTTCATAAAATTCTGCAGTCGGATTGTGTATTTGCGGCATTCTTAAAAAACTCGCAGAGTGATTATTATGGAAAAACAGCGCCTGTATTCAAGCCGTGGTTTGTCGATCGATCGTACTCTTTCTCAAGCTGTCTGTACTTATCAATCACGCTTTTACCCATTTTATTTGCCTCAAGTTCCAGCTGTTTGCAGCTGCGCCTTGGGCCCATGTTTGATAATTTATTTTCTATTTCAATCGCAGCCTTGACGCCCAGATCCTTATGCCCCTGCTCGTGGTCGAGTAATGCAGCATAATATTTTTTCCAATGGGCTGTCACTGACTCCGGTATAGACGAAGTTTGCTTCAGCCTGGGCAAAGTGTATGTAATATCCAGTTTGGTTGTCACCTGGCTAATCTCGCACGAGTCTGCGTTATCGATCCACCAGAACTGCCAGTTTACATGCCATTTGGTATAGGCAACATGCCCTTTACCGTCCTGCCGAACCGGTGATTTTGCAATGATATCTGCCCATATGTCTTCTGCGGTCTTACCTTCCACCATGTAATAAACATTATTGACCCTGGTTTCTGGTCTGGCGAGCGCGACTGAAGGCAGCAGGCAACAGAGAAGTAAAAGCCGGCTGATGGTTTGTTGCCTGAGCATTATAAAAGTGCTGCCATGTATCAAACAATCTTTGTCGGCAGCCAGGTCGCCAGTTGAGGCCAGTAGGCAATCATGCCCAAGGCAAGGATTTGTATAATGATGAATGGAATCACACCTTTATATATATGCGTGGTTTTAATGGATTCAGGCGCAACACCACGCAGGTAAAACAGCGCAAAGCCAAAAGGTGGAGTCAGGAACGATGTCTGCAGGTTAATCGCAATCATTATGCCAAGCCATACAGGGTCGATGTCCATTGCCAGCAATACCGGGCCGACAATCGGCACGACAACAAAAGTGATTTCTATAAAGTCGAGGACAAAACCCAGTAAAAACATCACCAGCATAACCGCAAACACGGCGGTGTAAGTGCCGCCGGGCAAATCACTCAGCAGTTCCTCTACCAGTTCATCACCGCCAAAACCCCTGAATACCAGCGAGAACAAGGATGCGCCGATCAGTATCATGAATACCATACTGGTAATGTTCGTTGTGCTGCGTACAACGGCAGTCAGGTTGTCACGGTTAAGCTGTCTCTTTGTTGCAGCAAGAAACATGGCGCCGACAGCGCCGATGGCAGCGGCTTCGGTTGGTGTGGCAAAGCCGCCAATGATGGAGCCGAGTACAGCAATGATCAGCAATAGCGGTGGCATCAGGCTCAGCAACACATCTTCGATAATATGTTTTGAGTGATTATGTGCATCCCTGGGTAATGCGGGCATCGCATCAGGTTTTATATATGCAATGAATGCCATGTAAAGAATGTATAAACCGACCAGCAGCAGGCCGGGAATCACTGCGCCGACAAACAGGTCGCCGACAGAAACAGTTTCCGGTGAAAAAATGCCCATGTCGAGCTGCGCCTGCTGATAGGCGGACGATAGAACGTCACCGAGCAGGACGAGGACAATGGATGGCGGGATAATTTGTCCAAGTGTGCCCGATGCGCAGATAATGCCCGTCGATATTTGCGGATCATAGCCGCGCTTGAGCATGGTCGGTAATGACAACAGGCCCATGGTTACAAC
>DAOWLL010000491.1 GCA_030641945.1 Gammaproteobacteria bacterium
CCCGAGATGCTGCCCCCCGATTCCATAATAGGCCGAATTGAGATTGTGTTACTCGGTGTGATTGCGACTGTTATCACGCAATCATCCAGTGCCGGTGTTGCGGCAACGATGACGGCGTTATATGCCGGGGCAATCAGTTTCGAACAGGGCCTCGCACTCGTTATCGGCATGGATGTTGGCACGACCGTTACAGCGATAATCGCCAGCATTGGCGGCACCATTGGAGCAAGACGAACAGGTCTATCCCATTTTATCTACAACCTGTTTACGGGTGCAGGCGCCTTGTTGCTGATAACGCCGTATATCATGCTATGGAACACAATTTCGCCTGGGGCGTTGCAGACCAACGCTGAAGTTGCACTGGTTGCATTTCACACCTGCTTCAATGTCCTGGGTGTCATGCTGGTACTGCCGTTTACGGGCCAGTTCGCCAGGCTGATAAAAAAACTACTGCCAGAAGCGAAATCGATCTACACCACTGCTTATGATGATGCCTTGCTGCAAACACCCGGTTTTGCACTGAATGCCGTGCAGGAAAATGTATTGATCTATTATGTTGCCATGTTGAATCACATCGAATCGGTTCTAACCACAGTCAATGCCGGCAAACGGGCCAGTCTTGAACGCATGCAAATTGCACTGGATGAAACCCATGAGTATCTCGATAAAATCGAGCTCAAGGGCGCATCTGATGCCAACTGGGAACGCATGCTGGCGCTGGTGCATGCGCTCGATCATTTACAGCGCCTGCATGAACGGTGTGAAGAAGATGAAGACCGCGCCATCACTGCCAGGGAAACCGCCGATTTATCATCGATACATCAAAGCCTGATAGCTGCGATTGTCGCTATCCAGGATAAAGTCATGTTAGCTGAGTGGGACGACATTGTTGTGCGCAGCCATCAGACTGAGCTTGATATAACCGAACAGGTCGATCCCATGCGCGATATTATTGCTTCGAGTGTTGCCAATGGCAGGCTGGACGTTCCTGATGCAACAGATTGCCTGGAAGCTATTCGCTGGCTGGATCGTGTCAGCCACCACATTGCGCGCATCGGTCTGCATATACAGCAGGCAAGACTGGCCAGCGGGAAATAAGCTTGCCTGCACCAGTCACGCTTAAACGCTCATTAACGTTAACTCAGCTGGTGCTATACGGGCTGGGTACCACTATCGGTGCTGGTATATATGCTCTCGTCGGTGAAATGGCAGCTATATCCGGTTACTACGCGCCAGTTTCGTTCCTGGTTGCGTCAATCATGGCTGCATTGACAGCATTATCTTTTGCCGAGCTGTCCGGCAGGTATCCACGTTGCGCGGGTGCGGCACTTTACGTCAAGGAAGGTATTTCGTCCGAACGATTGTCGGTAATTGTCGGTCTGCTTGTGGTTGCAGCGGGCATTGTATCTTCTGCAGCGATTATTAACGGCTTTACCGCTTATCTTGGTGAATTCATCGTGCTTGATCGCATAACAGCGATCATTCTCGTCACCCTGGCTATTGGCGCAATTGCCGCCTGGGGTATTGCAGAATCCGTGTCGATTGCCGCGTTCGTTACTGTTGTTGAAATTGGCGGCCTGCTGCTGGTTATCGCCGTCAGTCACAGCGGCCTGGCTGAAGTACCAGGCAGGTGGCGGGAACTGGTGCCTGCCATGGACAGTGGCAGCTGGTATGGTATTTACGCGGGTTCGATACTCGCTTTTTATGCTTTTATCGGTTTCGAGGACATGGTTGAAGTCGCCGAGGAAACGCGGCATGTACGACGCAATCTCCCTATCGGGATTATGCTTACGCTGGCTATCACTACATTGCTTTATATGGCAATCATGGTGACTGTGGTGATGGCAATGCCGCCCGCAGAACTTGCGCAAAGCCAGGTGCCCCTGGCCCGGCTGTATGAACATTACACCGGAAGCGATGCGGCCATAATCAGCATTATTGGTCTTTTTGCGCTGATCAATGGTGCCCTGATTCAGATGATCATGGCATCACGGGTGCTTTACGGCATGAGTTCCCGCAACTTGCTCCCGGCCGTAATCAGTGTTGTTAACAGGCGCACACAAACGCCGCTCGTTGCCACTGCTTTATCGACAGTCGCCATTTTGCTGCTTGCAGTTAGTGGAACACTCGCATCACTGGCGCAAGCAACATCGCTGATCATGCTGATCGTGTTTACGC
>DAOWLL010000097.1 GCA_030641945.1 Gammaproteobacteria bacterium
AGGTTGGGATGAGGGGTGATAAGCGCCGAGCTTGTATCATGAGCCCTCACCCCGGCCCTCACCCCAACCCTCTCCCAGTGAAGAGAGGGACAATCGGTCGTAGGGCCAATCAATTTGGCTTATAACCGTAACCCGAAGCCACCGGCTTTAGCCGGTGGAATATTCACATTATCAGCGGCCAGCTGCGGACTAACAATAGTATCAGGCCCCGTCAACTCTGCAGCTGTAGTGCCTTCATTTCAGTGCTCGCTGGATCCAGCCCATTTATAGATTTTTGCCTGCAGTTATCTCCGTGTTGTAACAAATACAACATAGAAGAAATGACTTCATTTTTATCACTCACCCGATAGATCTCTGTTGAAGCCGTCATGTGATTGGCGTACCCGGTCAAGTTTGATTGACTGAAATCGCTATTATTGGGTTCCACGGATCTGGGCTACAGAACCGATTACTAAATGGGGAGGGGGTGACCATGGTTGAAACTCTGGTAATAGCGTTACTGGCCATTCCTGCGGTTTTGATTGGCGCATTATTGGTCATCATACCCCTGTTTGCTCTGGCCAGGATACTGGGCTTTCGAAACTAGCCCGCATATTGCACGAAGGCGGGCTGGTTGTACCAGGCGCCACTTCTATTTTTCAGAAAAAATTACTGGTACTGAAACGCCGATGTCTTCATCCGCCAGCACCATAAAGAAGCTGGTCCAGTTTTCATCATTGAAAGTTCGTACTACGTTGTCACGGCATGAAAGTTTATATTCCAGTATCTGTCTTTGAAGTCTGAAAATATCATTTTGCATCTGCTGTAGTCTTGCTGATGAAATGGTTGGAGATAATGCGGCTTGTTTTATCTTGATGCGTTTAACAGCGGCTTGTTTCATTGCTGCCAGCATCGGTTGTCTGTTCTCTCTGCGCCAATCTTCAAGCTTGCCGATCTGTTCTTCTGTCAGCCCGATAAAATCTTTATTGTTGAGAATAACGGGAAGCAAGTTCGGCAGGTAGTTGATCTTGTCGAGCTTTTCGATAGATGAGTTTATATCAAATTGTTCCTGGTCCGGTGCAGATCCAGCGAAGCTCATCTGTGTCACAAGTAAGAATGAAAGTGAAAGTATAATTCTGCTGCCCATAGGATAACCTCCTGTTAGTTTGTTTTTTTAGGTGTATTTTTTGTCCATTTAGTGCCGCATTGTTATCGCTTGTCTATGCAGTCAGATCTTTAGTAGCATTATTTATGTCAATTCAGAATTGATTTTATAATGTGTTGATAACATGAGTGACTGAATCGGTACACTGTTCAAGCGGTGCGTACTATAACAAAATTTACGCACAGCGTTGTAACAAAATATGTAATTCACGCGTTTTCAGCTGCGTTTTATTAGCGTAAATAAAAAACAGATTAAATTAGAGGAAGGGCTTGTTTTCTCTAACAACACTACGTGGATAGTGGTGCTGTTCGGGAGTATTAAGTCAGAACTCTATACCGGTTTATTTTTTCTGGAAGTAACGGGTCGTTTTCTTTGTTCAAGTTTACGTTTGATGGCAGGACTGTTTTTTTCAGGGTCTGAAAATGCAAAGCGACCATAAAGTACACAGCCTTTCATACCCGGATTACAGGGTTTTTGTTTGACTTTCATACATAGCCCATCAACTTCGTGAGGGCAGCCCCATGCGCTGGACATGTCAGCTCCTGCCTGTACTCAACAAATGTGGCTGCATTTTACGTTAGAATAGACAGCAATTAGAAGGGGCTAGTAAGGAATGCAAATTATTATCATTAATTACATGTCCTTTTGAGTGTTCGAAAATTACATAAATGAAAAACATATATGAAAATGCGGTGTAACACATGGGAATAAAAGTTCTAGTCGTAGTGACATTAAGTCTGCTTGTGGTTTCTTGTGGCAAGTCGGATGAAGCTGCGCAGGTGTCAACCATAAGCAATGATGTTTCGGATACGCAAGTCGCGACGATAAGTGAATCTCCGACTACGGTTGAGGCTGTAAAGGCGGACGGGGAAACTGTTGCAGCCACCGAATCAGTTACACAGGCTCCGGAGCAAGCAGATAATGCTGGTGGCGAAGCTGTGTACAAGAGGGCTTGTATAAGCTGCCATATGACAGGTGCTGCCGGTGCGCCTAAAGTAGGCGATGCATCGGCGTGGAAAGATCGTATCAACAAAGGTGCTGCTGCACTTGTTCAGTCTGCGATTGCTGGCGTCCCTGGTACTGCGATGATGGCAAGAGGAGCTTGCGCTACATGTACTGAGGATGATATCAGGGCAGCCGTTGACTATATGGTTGCACAAAGCCGGTAAGTAATACGTATTTATAAAGACTCGTCGCATGGAGCAAGTTAGCAGGTTTTCCTGTATGGACCGAATTCATGTGCATCAGGCCATCGAAATGAATAATCTTGATGATATTCAGCTCGATGGCTGGTAAATTCAGCATAACAAATCAATAACCAGGCGGGGGTAATGCCATGTCTTATGACACCTTAACTATTGCTGCTATTGTCGTTGTAGCCATTCTCATAGTCGTAATAATTCTGATCGGTCGAAGCAGCGCTAATAACGACAGAAAGTTGCGCACATTGGCAAGGCATCTAACTATGATGGAAGGCAATCAGGAGGCGATGAATCTCTGTAAGGAGATTCATAAGGAACATCCTGATCTCTGCGTTGGTCTGGATTATACCCTGCTTGAAAATGGCGATAATGTTGAGATTGACGAGTGGAATTCGAATAAGCCAAAACCGCAGGGTTAATCAGGAAAGATTATAAAAGTCAGTGATGTAGCAGCATTTTAAACCAGATACTATGGATGATCCGGTTATCAAGCGTGTGCTGGTCTGGAGTGGGTGGCTTAGATTAAGTCATGCATCTATTGGGCTGGCGACACTGGCCTTGCTAATGACAGGATGGTTGATCGCAGAAAGCCCTTCATTGGCCGAGTCTGCGCTCGATTTGCACTACCTGGGTTCCAGTTTCCTGATCTTTGGCCTTGTCGTTCGCATCGTTCTGTTTTTTGCTGGCAAGGAGCACGAACGCCTGCCAGGCCTTTTTCCTGCAAGTTCTGAATTATATTCGATAGCTAAGACATTGCGTTTCTACATTAGCCTGGGGAAGTCGCCAATGCCTGGCTGGTATGCGCAGAATCCTTTGTGGAAACCTCTCTACCTTGTAATATATCTGGCCCTTATAATCCTTGCTATTTCAGGTGCAGCAATGCCTGATACTTCGACCGCACTTGGTTTCTATGTGCCTTCAGTGCATACATTCTGGGCGCAGCTAGTGCTTTGGTTCACTGTGTTACATATCGCAAGCGTGTTCATGCATGATTACAGGAATCAGACAACAGATATCTCGGCCATGGTGAATGGCTACCGGCTGTTTCTAATTGAGGGCAACCAGGCTGGCCCAGGTGCTGATGAAACAATCCAGATCGTTACGCTTGATTCACTGAAAAGACGCGATTGAGTTCAGTAGCGTTGAAACATAGTGATTCTGCACCAGTTAGACTCAGGACCATGTCAAGAACAGGCTTAATGTTATATCTGTTGTTGGCCTGTGTGACAGTACAGGCTGCGAATCATTGCGTAATTCTGCAGTACCATCATTTCAGTAATGATACGCCCAGGATAACCAGCGTCACGCTTGAACAGTTTGATGATCACCTGGATTATCTCAAAGACAACAATTTTAATGTGATGGCTTTACGTGATGTTGTAATGGCGCTTGAACACAAGCAGGAGCTGCCGGATCGTTGTGTTAGTTTGACCGTAGATGATGCCTATATCTCGGTTTATCAAAATGCTGCACCCAGGCTAAAAAAACTGGGCTGGCCGCTGACGGTCTTTATTAACACCGAAGGTGTTGACCAGGGCATATCATCATATATGACATGGGACCAGATGCGCGAGCTTTCAAAGCAGGGTGTAACGTTTGAAAACCATGGTCATGGGCATATTCACATGATCCGTAAAAATAAAGGTGAGAATGATGAAGACTGGCGTCAAAGAGTAATCAATGACATCAGCATGGCCCAGCGAAGAATTAGCGAGGAGATCGGGCTTGCTCCCCGGCTGTTTGCGCATCCATATGGCGAGTATAATCCGGCCACCCTGAAAATCATCAGCAACATGGGACTAACAGGTTTTGGCCAGCAATCAGGGCCTGCATGGCCGGGTGCTGATTTTGCTGTGCTGCCGCGTTTCCCGATGGCGGCCAATTATGCCGCCATGCAGAGCTTTAAAACCAAGGTGAATACTCTACCTCTCCCCGTGGTCCGGGCCGAGCCAGCTGATCCGCTGGTTCCGCTGCCGCAAAAGCGCCCAGGCTTAAGACTCACCTTGCTGGCGGGTGCTTACTCAAAAGCGGCTATTCAATGCTTTATAGGCGGCAGTAATGACGTTGAAATTGCCTGGAATACGGACGGGGTCGATCAGTTCACGGAAACGCCAAAGTTTGATTTAGGGCCTGCTCGGCACCGTACCAACTGCACCATGCCGTCGTCACAAAAGGGCCGTTATCACTGGTACAGCCATAACTGGTTTGTCAGAAAGGCTGATGGCAGCTGGTATGCGGAGTATTGAGGCGATAGATCTCATTCTGTCCTGATCTGCGAACCGCTGCAGTACTTGATCTACGACATTGTATATATTAGAGAAATCTAATATACTAAAGCGCTATCATAAGGCTCATTGGATACAATGGTGATTATTCGAACAATTTTACTCGCACTGATGCTCATGGCGCTTTTCAGCGGCCATGCCATGGCGTATCAGTACGGATATTATTCGCCGAATCCATATAACGCCCCGCGAGCCTATTATCCATATGCACGGGCTCCATATCCCTATTACCCGGCTTATCGTTATCCGGCCCGACCTGCATATGCAAGGGCAAGAATGCCTGTACAGACACCGGACGTTAGCCGTGCGAGCGTAAAAACACCACAACAAAGCTTGGTTGAAGACTTCTCCGGCGCAGTTGAATCAAAAACCGAGTCGACTGATAAGGCTGTTAAAAGCGTCTCCGGGTTAAGTGGCAAAAAGCAGGCGTTCATGACAACACTACTGCCTTATATTGAGCAAGAGAACAGGCGTCTGCTTGGCTTGCGTAATATTACGGCTGGCATGCTCAGCAAGCTTGAAAGCGGCACTGCTCTGAGCGCGTCTGATCAGCAGCAAATCAACAAGCTGGCGAATAAGTATCGAGTCAAAGGTGATCCGCTGGTGGATGAAACAGCGCGTGGGGAGTTATTGCGGAAAATCGATATTATTCCTTCATCTTTGGCGCTTGCGCAGGCAGCCAATGAAAGTGCCTGGGGTGAGTCAAGGTTTGCACAGGAAGCGAACAACCTGTTTGGTATCTGGACTTACGATCAGGACATGGGCTTGAAGCCTAACAACAGGGAACAAGGGAAAACACATCTGGTACGTATTTTCGATGACTTCGATGAATCGGTTCGTTACTACATGCATACGCTCAATAGCCACCCGGCATATGAGAAGCTGCGAACGATACGTCAACAGCTGAGAGCGTCTAACCAGGTTGTTGATGGCCACAAGCTGGCAGCTGGCCTTGAAAAATATTCTGCGAAAGGGCAGGCGTACATTGATTTAATCCGCAGCCTGATCATGCAAAACGAGTGGGCGCGGCTGGATTTGGACAATCTGCAGGCTTAACGATATAACAGTGTGATTAAGCTGCGTCTGGATTATTTAAGCCAGGGGTGATATCGGAATTAGCAACGTCTCGTGCACTCATTGCACAGGCTTTAGTATTCAATTCTGTTGTTCTATTATTACATTGTGCTGCCAGATAATGAAATACACGTGTCTATCATAATATTATTTTGTTATATCCAGAGAATCTCGAGCTGAGCAGACTATACTTCAGGTCTTCGCATTTAAATCAATATTATTAAGTGGTATTTAATCTATGGAATTTGATCAATTGCTTAGGTCGCTAAAAGATAATCCCGATGAAGTTGAATTCGATGATGTAATTGAGCTGATTGATGATACCTATGAATTCACCCCCGTTAAATTCACAAATGGTGACCTGTTATGTGAGGCAGGGCAGAATTCGGGGTCATGCAAGATTTTTGCTTTTGCAAAGCGCACTCGTTTGACTGAACAGCAGACATTGAATTGTTTTGGCTCTTATTACCGTGATGATGTGCTCAAGCATCCGGAAAACATGGACCATCCGAGTATTCGCAATTTTATGGCGTCGGGTTGGCAGGGCATCAATTTTGAAGACACGCCACTGAAAATTAAAGTCTAGCCCGCATATTGCATATAGTCGTTTATCCGTTTAAGCATAAATGCTCGATGTTGTAACAATCCAGAAAAGAATTTTAGGGTCTGCACCCCATCAAGTGGGTAAAAATTCAAATAATTGCCACAGAGAACACAGAGGTTTTATCCGCCTGCCGCTACACGGCCCCCGCAAAACACGCGAATGATGTTGTGTATGAATAGATTCGTAGCCAGCAAGGAACAGGGCCTATGTCCACAGATGAACACAGATATTTAGAAACTTAAAACGCTTTTATCCGTGTTCATCTGTGGATGATTTGTTTTTAAACATTTGCGTGGGGCCGTGTAGCGGCAGGCGGACAAATATTCCCTGTGTGGTCAGGGTGTTATCATGGGTCTACCCGCTGTCTTTGGGGA
>DAOWLL010000405.1 GCA_030641945.1 Gammaproteobacteria bacterium
GAGGAAGAAGGAGACAGACATAATGGATTTAATGATTGACGCTCAAAATTTGCTAAAAACCTTCAAGCTCAAGGGAGGTGAAAAGATTCATGCCGTCAATGAGGTTGATCTGGCAGTCAAAAAAGGCGAGATTTTCAGCTTGTTGGGTCCCAATGGCGCGGGCAAAAGCACCATAATCAACCTGATCAGTGGGTTGATCAAGCCGACGGCAGGGGACGCCAAAATCGGCGGCTATTCTATCAGAAAGCAGGCGCTCGAAGCAAAGAAACTGATCGGCGTTGTGCCGCAGGAAATCGCCTTGTATCCGATGTTGAGCGCGCGCCAGAATCTGGCATTTTTCGGGCAGTTGAATGACCTGGGCGGAGCAACGCTCAAAAAGCGCATCGATGAAGTATTGGACTTTATCGAACTGGCAGACCGCGCCGACGACAAGATCGAGACCTTTTCCGGCGGGATGAAACGGCGGGTCAATCTCGCTGTCGGTTTGTTGCACCGGCCGCAATTGGTCTATCTGGATGAACCGACGGTTGGCATTGATCCCCAGAGTCGCCGCCGCATTCTGGATACCGTGTTTCGGCTGCGTGATGAATACGACATGACGGTTTTGTACACCACGCATTTGATGGAAGAAGCGGAAGAACTCAGTGACCGCATCGGCATTATTGACCACGGTAAGGTTATTGGGCTGGGCACACTGGACGAATTAACCCAGCGCACCGGTGAGGAAGATTGGCTGGTGTTCAATGTCGGTGAAACAGTGGTTGATGAGGCTGTTTTGCGCCAAATTGAGCAACAGGTCGCTAGTGTCACCAGCGCCACCTATAGCAGCGCGACCATACAAGAAATAGAGAATGGCAGTGATGACGGCCAAGCTGTAGAGAAACAGGCGACAGGTACACAAGCAATGGTACGGGCGCGTTCTGGGCAGACGATGAATGGTGTGGTGACGGTCATGACAAAACGTGGCCGCCAGGCATTGCCGCAAATCATCGGCTTGTTCAATGACAACAATGTTGCGATTCTCTCGGTTGAGGTGCGCGAGCCAGACCTGGAAGCGGTGTTCCTGAGTCTAACCGGGCGCGCATTGCGGAACTAGGAGTGGGTGATGAATAAAATTTGGACTATTGCCCGTAAGGACATACGCAGGCTCTTTACAGACCGCAAGCTACTCTTGTTCTACGTGTTGCCACCCTTGTTTATGGTATCCATCATGGGATTCGCCTTTAGTGACATCGGTGGGGACAGTTCGGAACAGGAGCCTATTCCGGTGGCGGTGGTCAATCTGGATAAAGGCGACCCCGAAACAGGCGTTAATTTAGGGGAGATGTTTTTCGTCAGTGCTTTTGCGCCGTCTGACCAAAATTGGATAGCTGACTGGGTTGATGTCACTTTCCTCACTACTCGTAAAGGTGCAATTAAAGGTGTCGATAATGGGGATTATGACGCGGCAATTATCATTCCCGCAGATTTTACCCGCATAGCCAGCTATAATTATGAGCATGGCTTTTCCGGCGAGCAGGTAGCAGTCGAGGTTTATGACAATAATGCCTCTCCTTATTCCTGGAGTGTGATTCCGGGCTTTGTTCAAAGCTTGACCACCAATGTAGTGAATGGGCAGGTGGCGATTGGCGCGACGATGGATACCATGTTCAATCTGGCTATGACCGACCCTGAGTTTGGGCAAGTATTTAATGCAGCAATAACAGAGGGCGCATTTGTTCCTGATTTTAGCCGTGCTTTTGATCCATCACTGAACGCCGTCTCTGTCATTACCCGGCCCATCAAAGAGGCCGCAGCAGAGGAACAAGGTGGCTTTAATTTCTTGCTGATGATGGGACCAGCACAGGCGCTGATGTTTTCCTTATTAATGGCGACGAGTGTTGCCGGGAATATCCTGGAAGAACAGCGTAATGGCACTTTGCAACGCATGCTGATGTCGTCCACATCACGCTTTCAGATATTCTTCGCCAAACTGATGAGCACTTATGTCACCATATTGCTACAATTGGTGTTCCTGATCATCGGATTCCTGCTAGTAAATGCCTTGATACAAGGGGAATTCACCATGATCTGGGGGGATAATGTCCTCGTCATTGGCGCATTATTAATGGGACTGGCATTGGCGGTGAGTGGTGTTGGCATGATTGCTGCGGCGCTTGCCAAGAATGTAGAAAGTGTGAATGCTATTGCTGGCGGGCCGGTTATGATAATGTCGTTTACAGGCGGCGCATTCGGTCTCAAATTGGGTTCCTCCCAGCTTGAAGAAATCCTGACCAACATCTCAATTGAGCATTGGGGGTCGGATGGTCTTGCAAAATTGGCCGATGGCAACACCGATATTGTGCAAAATGTACTCGTTTTAGCTGCGGTGGGTGCTGTATTGTTTTCCCTTAGCCTGCTGCGCTTTATGTATCGGGAATTTTAGGAAAAAGATCATGAATCTGAAAAAAACACTAGTAATTGCGTGGAATGATATACGCATCTCAGTATTCGGGAACAAGCAGGCAAATCTCTTTAGTTTGTTGCTGATGCCGATAGGGTTTGCGTATTTGATGGGTATGCTCATCGGCGATGCGTTCTCTGGCAATCCTAGTACCGAAATTTATCTCGATGTCTTTGATAATGACACCTCCGCACAATCCGCGCAATTCTTGGATACCTTGCGGACGATTAATCCCAATCTGATACTGTGCCCGATGGATGCTTATAC
>DAOWLL010000608.1 GCA_030641945.1 Gammaproteobacteria bacterium
CCACATGATTGTGGCCCGGCTGGATGAATCAGGCACGATCTCGGTTATCGACAGATTGCGTGAGACAGTGCGCCTGGGTGGCGGGCTAAAGGAAAATGGCAAGCTTAGCAACGAATCTATGGAAACAGCGCTGGCTTGCACGGAACTGTTCGGCCAGAGAATACGTGACTTGCCCATAGGCGATGTGCGTGTTGTTGGCACCAATACTTTGCGCGTGGCCAGGAATGCTGAAATGTTTTTACGCGCCGCAGAAGAAAACTTTGGTCATCGAATAGAGGTTATTTCAGGTCGGGAGGAAGCGCGGCTTATCTACCTGGGCGTGGCGCATGGCAGGGCGGCGCGAACCGGCAAGCGCCTGGTGGTCGATATCGGTGGTGGCAGTACCGAGCTGATTTTCGGTGAAGGCAAGGAATCCGAGCGGCGTGAGAGCCTATATACCGGCTGTGTCAGTGCCAGCAGAAAATATTTTGACGATGGTGTTATCTCGCAAAAAAGAATGACCAGGGCAATTGTTGATGCCGAGCTGGTGTTCTACCCGGTGGGCCGTTATATGCGTGCAGGCAACTGGGAAGAGGCCGTGGGCTGTTCAGGTACGATCAAGTCGATTCGCAATATTACCCAGGCAGAAGGGTGGTGTGAGAGTGGTATTACGCTTGAAGCCCTGTATCGCCTGCAAAATAAAATGGTCAAGCAGGGCAGTATTAAAAAGCTGAATCTGGAGGGTCTTAAACTTGATCGCGCACCGGTGCTGCCTGGAGGCGTCGCTGTGCTCACCGCTGTATTTGTAACCCTGGGTATATCTCAGATGCGTGTTTCCGATCAGGCATTGAGAGAAGGGCTGTTATATGACCTGGTTGGCCGTATCCTGCATAAAGATGCGCGTGAGGTTACTGTTCAATCGGCGATACAGCGTTGGAATCTGGATGCGGAGCACGCGAATAATGTTACTGCAACAGTCAAGAACCTGTTCAACCAGGTTAATGCTGATTGGGGGCTGAATGATGAGCACAGGGATATCGTGGTTTGGGCAGCCCAGCTGCATGAAATAGGCTTGCAGATTTCACATGGTGCATACCATAAACGCGGCGCCTACATATTGACCCACGCTGACCTTCCCGGTTTTTCCAGACCGGAGCAGGCCATGCTGGCGACGCTGGTATTGAGTCATAGACAGCGATTCCGTATCAATGCCTTCGATGATCTGGTCGAGGCGGTTAGAGTGCCGGGTGTTCGTCTCTGTGTTCTTCTGCGTCTTGCCGTGCTGTTTCACCGTGGACGCACAGATGAGCAGGTGCCCGATGTTATCATCAAGGCCGATAAAAATTTTGTCGAGCTTCACTTCCCGTATGGCTGGCTTGATCAGCACCCTTTAACCCAGGCGGACCTGGGCAAAGAATTTGATTATTTGAAAGAAGCAAATATCACTTTGCTTTTTGACTAGCCGGCTGAAATACAACCGATATTTATACGGGCCTTGCCCAGATACAGTGGGTAGAGCCATGATAACACCCTGACCACACAGGGAATAATTGTCCGCCTGCCGCTACACGGCCCCACGCACTGGACACATGGGAAGCGTAACCCGGGGATTTATTAAAAACCTTTTTCACCACAGAGGCACAGAGTACACAGAGGAAAATATATTGTTTGCATTCTGATTACATTCATAACAAGTAACA
>DAOWLL010000501.1 GCA_030641945.1 Gammaproteobacteria bacterium
CATTCAGGTAGTCGAGCAGCTCGAAATCCTGAAACACAAAGCCGATATTGGAGATTCTGTAATCGCGCCGTTTGGCATCGCTACAGGAACTGACAATCTGATCGGCCACGGTCACCGTACCCTGCTGTGGCCGGTTGATCCCGGCTATCAGGTTCAGCAAGGTGGTCTTGCCAGAGCCGCTCGGACCTATAACCGCGACTTTCTCACCTTGCGCCACAGACATGTGCGGAATTGAAAGGTGAAACTCGCCTTGCGGGTAGTGAAACTCGAGTGCCTCGATATCAATCACCGTAGATTCACCGTCGATTTGTTATTGTAGGGAATTTCTCATACTGCATTTCATAAATCCATTTTCTATAGGAGCCTATGACCAACTCGTCATTGCGAGGCACGAAGCAATCTCCTCGGTGTAGCTTAACGTGAAGAGATTGCTTCGTGCCTCGCAATGACAAAAGATTATTAATCAATTGGAGTTCCCTTTGAACTTGAACAGGTCAGGTCTTATCTTCTGTCGTATCTGTTTTTGCGTAAGGATCAAGGCGTTTCTCTTCCAGTAATTCCAGGCCGGTTATTTTCCAGTGGCCGTCAATGGCCTGTACTTTTACCAGGGCATCATAATAGTTTTTACGGGTATGGACATGCCCCCAGTGTCCAACCGATCCCTGTGCTGTCCATTTTGCCTTTACATCAAAGCCCTTGCCTTCCGTTGATAAAGGTTCTGCCTTGGCTTCAAGTATTTCAACCTCTTTCACCCGTGCCTGGGCACCGCCGGCTTTCTTGACTGCAAAGGACTTGCGGTTCTGCAGGTAGATTTCTTCCAGCAAATCTCCCTGCACGCTCAGTGCCAGCTTGTCATAGACATCTGACTCATCGCGGAAATCAAATGAACGGTAGATGTTTTTCAACAGACTGTGCATGATCAATTCCGATTCATCATTCGACAATCCGCGAATCAATGCTGTTGGCCGGTTGACCGAGAACTGGACATAAGGAAATGTAATAACCGCTATAAATATCCCGGCGATAACCGTTAACAAGGGAATCCGATATGCTTGTTGATGCTGGCGACGATTCCAGATCCACCACAGTGCAATGATGATCACGACCAGCCCAGAAACACTGCCGATGGGTATCAATATCTTATTGACTGTATCCTTTACCGCAACCTGCGCCACCGTTGGCGGCGTGTAGTTCTTGAGGAAGTTGGTCCAGGTATGGATGTTGTCATCAGGGGTCAGAAAAGTTGGCAATGGCCCCGCAGGGTCAGTCGCTGTTGCGGGCACCTGCTGCACCTGGTCGGTAAACAGTTCCCAGTCTACACTGACCTGCTGCGGCATGCCCTCCGTCAGGTAGGCAATAATCACGCCGACGATGGCGGTAGATATTTCCAGTCTTTGTGGCTGCTCCATGATCTGAATGCCGCTAATGCCGACGGTGACGTAATTGCTGCGATCCAGGATGGGCTTGAGCGCCTCACCATCGACCTTGACGATGTTCTTTGAAAGCAGGAACGAGCCTATGCGCTGCTTGAGATCATCCAGTTCATCGATCTCAATATATTCTGTACCATGCAATCCCAGTTCCATCCATTCCTCAAGGTCTTTAACGCGAATCAAAACTTCGTGACGTACTTCATGAGGTTCAACATAAAGAAAGGACATCAAGGCCGATTTATGATGACGCTTCAGGTTAGGGTTGTCGAATTTTGAATACCAGGGATCAGACCAGTCCAGCTTCAGCTTTGCGGGTGCGCCCAGGTAACGAAAGTCAATCACCGGAACCGACTTGTGATAGGCGATAAAGCCAACAGTCACCATGGCTCTGCCTTCATCATCCAGCGGCGGCACCATGGTTATGTGTTTTGGTTTTCCTTTGAATGGATAATTAATCTCGGCATACAGCACGCGCTTGTCGGCCGGGGCTTCGGCTACGCGCTGTCGCGTGTAGGGATTGATCATGCCGGCAAACGGCGATTTCCGGTCGACGCGCATCCTGGGTTCAACCAGGATCAACTGTGCAGGTAAGGCCTTGCCATCATCAGTAATGAACTTCAGCGTGTTGTTGGCAAAATGCTCGATTCTTTGTTCGAGTGACGGGCGCTTGATCTCCGGGTCCTCGATCCAGTCATCCGGTATCAGGTCTTCGAAGCTTGA
>DAOWLL010000360.1 GCA_030641945.1 Gammaproteobacteria bacterium
AAGCAAATTTTTATTATATTTTCTTTGTCTCATTATGATTCCAGATCATGCGTTTTATTCCAAGCTTTGGTCTGCCAAAATTCAGTAGCAAACCAACTGATAGCCCTGTTGCTTTTAAATAATTCATCAGCTGCGCTTCGTGTTCACGACACAATGTTGAGAGAGCTTTTAGTTCCAGCAGCAATTGACCCTCTACAACAATATCGGCAATGAATTCGCCAACAAGAATATCTTTATATTTTACTAATACAGGTTTTTGGCATACATAACCCAAACCAGCCTTCTCGAACTCAACACACAGCGCATTTTCATATACTTTCTCGTAAAAACCAGCACCCAATGTGTTACTAACCTCGAACGCACAACCAATAACCCGTTGCGATAATCCATTATCCATAACAAAACTCCCTTCACTCTTGTTTCTTAACTAAAAAAACAACTATTTGCATTTATCCGCGTTCATCTGCGTTCATCTGTGGACTAATTTTTCCCCATCAGATCAATAAAATGATCAAACACCGGTGCGATATCATGTGGCCCCGGGCTGGCTTCGGGATGCCCCTGGAAGCCGAATGCAGGCTTGTCGGTACGGTGGATGCCCTGCAATGAACCGTCAAACAGCGAGCGATGTGTCGCTTCCATGTTGGACGGCAGGCTTGATTCATCCACTGCGAAGCCATGGTTCTGGCTGGTGATCATTACCTGGCCGCCGGCAAGATCCTGCACCGGATGGTTGGCGCCGTGGTGGCCAAACTTCATCTTTTCAGTTTTGGCGCCGCAGGCCAGTGCCAGCAACTGGTGGCCGAGGCAAATGCCGAATACCGGTGTATCAGTTTGCAGAATTTCCCTGATTGCAGCAATGGCGTAGTCACAGGGCTCAGGATCGCCCGGCCCGTTGGAGAGAAAAACACCATCCGGCTGCATTGCCATGACTTCACTCGCCGGTGTTTTAGCCGGGACCACAGAGACCCTGCAGCCGCGCTCAACCAGCATGCGTAATATGTTGCGCTTGACACCGTAATCGTAGGCGACGACATGATACTTCAACGCTGCCGTATCGATTTCAGCAGGCTGATTGGTATCCAGGTTCCACACGCTTTTGTTCCAGCTATAGCCCTGTTCGATGGTAACGACCTGGGCGAGATCCAGCCCTTTCAGGCCACCAAAATCACGTGCCTTTTGTAACGCAGCATCGGCATCAATATCACCGGCCATGATGCAACCATTCATCGCACCCTTGTCACGCAGCAGCCGGGTTAACTTGCGGGTATCGATGTCCGAGATGGCAACAACCTCGTTTGCCTGCAGATAATCCTGCAGGCTCTGCTGGCCGCGCCAGTTGCTCATCAGGGGTGAAGCATCGCGAATCACCAGGCCGCTGGCATAAACACTTGCGGATTCTGCATCACCTTCGTTGGTGCCGACATTGCCGATGTGCGGATAGGTAAGCGTGACGATCTGGTGCGAATAGGATGGATCAGTCAGAATTTCCTGGTAGCCGGTCATGGCTGTATTGAACACAACTTCGCCTGTTGTTTCGCCGGAAATGCCAATGGACTTGCCTTCAAACAAGCTGCCATCTTCCAGCGCTAACAAAGCTTTGGTCAAGTCACACTCCAAACAATACAGGAAACGGGAAAAATGGCAGGGTACCCACCAAAGCTCCCGCTGTAGGATGCTGAACGTGCCGGCAATTCTAACGACTGAGTAAGCACTTATCCATAGCCTTGCTGTCGATTACAGGCACGAAAAAGGCCGGATAGTATCCAGCCTTCAAAATAATGGCGTCCCCTAGGGGAGTCGAACCCCTGTTGCCGGGATGAAAACCCGGTGTCCTGGGCCTCTAGACGAAGGGGACGCAGCGAAAAAACAGGGCTTCGTCACCCCTGTCACATCGGGCGGGAAGTGTACGTGTATCAAGGGTTTGCGTCAATACCAAAAATGATAGCTGTAGGTTTTAAGTTGGCAGTTATCAGTAACAAAAACTTATAATTAATAAGCTAAAAACTGCAGACTGCCAACTACTCACTTTCTGTAATGACATATGACTCCAGCGATTGCGCAACATCCGGGAATTCAAGCAGGATCTGTTTATCAGAAGTCACTAGCGGCACTTCGAGGTATTGTGCTAATGCAACAAATTCGCAATCGTATGCACTGCAGTTACTGTCACTGACTAACCGCATGATGTCTCTCGATTCTACACTGAACTCATTTCCACCCAGGACAGCTTCCGCCTCATGCATAATTCGAAGTACATCATCAAACTGCAGGAAATCGCGACGCAGATAACCTGCCAGGACATTACGCAACTCGCTTCTCCATAGTACGGGGGCTGCCCAGACAGATGATTTTGACAAAAGCTGTTCTGCCTGTGTGGATCGTTCACCAGAAATGTACAGATATGCAATGATATTCGTATCTACAACGATCACGGCCTACCCTGATTCTTTAACCGGTTCAGCTCATCGTCGGTGAGTTTATGGGATTCTGTTTTAAGCTGCAGCCGCCGCGCAGCCTCCAGCCGCTCAGAAATATCAATCTTGTGACTGAACAGGCTGCGTTCCATGCAGTAGAGAACCTCACTGTTTAAGCTTCTACGGTGAACACTCGCCGCCTCTTTAAGACGCTGATAAACAGCTTCCGGAATATTCTTCAAGGTTATGGTAGGCATAATAAAGAAACCCGTTTAAAACCAATATGGTTCCATTTTGGTTCCATTTTCAGGATTTGTCAATCCAAACCCTGCAAAGCTGACAACTGCAAGCCAATTACTGCCAACTTATAATTCATACAGGTATCAGTTTTTTCAGCGATACCTTGACCAAACGCTGATCTTTGCCTGTCAATATGCCGATTTTTCGAATAATCAGCTTATGGTCCAGTGTGAATAACTTCATTCTCACAATTAATGGCGATGGCAGACCGGCAAGGTCGAGATTCGTTATTTCGACGTCAAGCGGCCAACCAGAATTAGCTGCACTAGTGATCATCGCAAGAACAAATTGCCCGACTTTGTGATTGAAATTAGCAGCGTTGGATATAACTAGCCCGCATTTCTCACCAGGGGG
>DAOWLL010000617.1 GCA_030641945.1 Gammaproteobacteria bacterium
ACGGGCAGCGTGTCGTTGATTTCCGGATAATCCGCATACTGCTCCTCTTTGAAGACGACGTCATTCTTGACATACGCCTTCCAGGTGCAGGAACCGGTGCAGTTTACCGAGTGTGCGATACGACCGAAATAGTCAAAGGTCCATTGATCCCGGTAGAAGTCTTCCCAGCTCCTGTAGGGATAGGCCCCATAAGTGTCTAAGACCGGTAGCAAAAGATCCAGTGCCAGAACGCCTTTGGCAGCTACGATTCCTGCTGTAGCCGCTGACGTCTGTAAAAATTTACGTCGTGACATTTTAATATTCATTTTTGATACTCCTCCTGATATGCCTCATTGGGGGTTTATACGCCATAAGTCACCCAACTACTGTGCAATAGCCATGCCAGAAACTTAATCCCGTATTTTTCAGACAGTTAATAGGAGTGGGCTCCAGGTGCAGTGAAATTTCACTATCGACCGTTCGGCAATGGTTATGACCCAAGCCTAGGCAATATCAATGCGTTATCTCATTTATTGAATGGACTCTCTGCAGGGAAATGGAATTTCACCAGGGAAATGGAATTTCACAATGGCAATCAGGTTTTTCAAGCGCGCCAGCCTCGCCGTTGCACGGTTGTTCCGGTTCAGGCAAACTCATCGCCCAGAGACAGGTGGGATTTTCTTCCGAGGACGCTGGTACTCCGACAAGCTTATATTGATGGATTCAGTTGGCCTGTCAGGGCACAGGGTAAGGCATGCTTCGCAGCGAATGGCCATTGCTGAACTCATTAATATTACCTTGTTGGAGCACTAACATGACCCGAGTTGTTAATTGTGTCGTTCTGAATCGCGAGGCCGAGGGCCTCGAGACCCCACCGTACCCCGGCGAGCTGGGCCAGCGAATTTTTCAGAGCGTATCGAAAGAGGGCTGGGATCAGTGGCTGGAGCGTCTGATTATGATCATGAACGAGGACAGTCTCAACACGGGTGACCCGCGGAACCAGAAACTGATCGAGCAGCACATGCTGGGCTTCCTGTTCAAGGAAGGTGATTCTGGTGGAATACCGCAGGGTTTTCAGCCACCCGGCGCAAAGTAGTAAAACGGATATCAGTTGTAATAGCCCTGATTTATTCTGACAGACATTGTCAGAATAACTCCAGTCAGGTTTGCTTGTCTAACCCGCATTTCTCAACAGAAGGACGAGCCCTCACTTGATCTTTGAATCCACAAAGTATTTTACTCAGTCGGAAATACACAAGGTTATTCCACTTCTTCGTAAAATCCTTTGTGACAAATCCGTCTGGAACGGATTTGGACCGCAAGGCGACCCCGAAGGGGTGAAATACAGGGATGTATTTCATCAATCCAAATCTCTGCGTGATCATCTCGCCCCCTGGTGAGAAATGCGGGCTAAAGCCAATTGTATCGAATGCTTGATTAACGTAGGAGCGGCTTTAGCCGCGAACAACTGTACGAGCTTGCAAGAAATTCGCGGCTAAAGCCGCTCCTGCATCAAGCTATATCCGTCCCGGCCTTTACGGGAAAAAATTGATATCAGGTATCGACCGTTGGCCGTAAACTGCATTACCAGGCCTGACAGTAATTGTCAGATCAGGTCTGCACTACTCTTTCATATCAGTACAGACTGCGGCG
>DAOWLL010000455.1 GCA_030641945.1 Gammaproteobacteria bacterium
AGAAAAGCATTGTATTGTTAACAGCGCCACAGGCGCAGTTAACAAAGTAAAACTCTGTGTCTCTGTGCCTCTGTGGTGAATTGTTTTTGAATTTGTTTTGGCCGTGACAGCTCAAATCTGAACCCAGTTTGTTATCTGTCAGATCATATATATAGAGCTATACAAATTATCAGCCTGAGAATCAACCTTTGGCAAGGGCCGCATCGCTCATTTCCTGCCCCGGCTCTTCATGCTTCTCATCATGATTTTCTACAGGCTTGGCATGATGCTCGAGCAGGTGTCTCTCCTTGTTCTCGTGCAGCATATTGCCATTCACAGAGGCCCCGCTTGCCATTTCCAGCACGTTGTAATGGACGTTTCCTGTGATGCAGGCCTTGTTTGACAGCTCCAGCTTTTCACTGGCATAAACATTACCCTTGATGGTGCCGTTGATCACAGCGTAAGGAACACTGACATCACCGTTAATCTGGCCCTGTTCACTCACTACCAGCACTGAATTAGAGCCGCTTTCTGACGTGACATTACCCTTGACCTTGCCATCCAGGTGCAAGCCACCGCTAAAGTTGAGATCACCATCGACCTCAATGCTCTGGCCAATCAATGTTTCAATTTTGGATGAGCGAATTTTATTGCTGCCAAACATACTATTCTCCTGCCGTTAAATCGTCCCAGGGAAATTTTTCATCTACCGAATCGAGCGTCTTTGACCTGGGCTTCACTTTGACTCTCATGGACTCTGCTTCGAAACCTTGCGGCAACGTGAGCTTGCCGGTGAAATTCTGAAAATACTTCAAGCCAAAGTTCATCGGCTTGCCTGCATCATCAGATACATCATTCAAGGCTAATACCTGTGTTGCTCCCTGATTTGTACCCTCGATGGTTACTTCAATAGTACCTCGTGCAAAGCGGTCATTTCGGCCTTGCTGGCTAACCATGATTTTGTAGTCATAATCACCGGCAACATCCTTTTTCAGCTGGATCGTCTGAATGACAATACTGGGCTTGCTTTGTTCCGGCGCAACAATGCTTTTATAAAAAGCCAGCTCCTTCTTCAGCTCCAGCACCTCGTTTTGAGCCTCAGTCAGCGTTTTCTTCAGCTGGCCACTGGTGTCATCATCAATCTTGCTGTTCCTTTCAAGCATAGCAGCTTGTCGTTGATATTCAGCCATATTCGACTTTAAAGTTTCAATTTCTGCCTGCTGACTATCAATAACCTGGCCTGCATCCGATGAATCAAAACCAGCCGTTTTCCTGCCATGTTCGTACGACAGCCAGACCATGGCGCTAACCAGTGCAATAATGGCCATAAATCCCATAAACCAGCGGTACGGGCGCTGAATAGTGATCAAATATCGTGTCTGAAGAGGTTTCTTATTCATTATGGTAGTAACGCTACGTTGCTCAGTCCGGTTTCTTCGGCTAAACCGAACATTATGTTCATATTCTGCACGGCCTGGCCGGCAGCACCTTTAACCAGGTTATCGATGACTGAAGATACAACAACCGTATCTCCGCCCTGTGGCTGAAACACCGATAACCTGCACATGTTGACGCCGCGCACTGTCCGTGTTTCCGGCATGGTTCCCGCTGGCAGTACATCGACAAACGGCTCCGATTCATAACGCGCGCAAAATAGCGCATGCAAATCGACATCACCTGCTTTGAGTACGGCATACAGGCTTGCTTCAATACCACGAATCATTGGCAGCAGATGCGGCACGAAAGTGAGGCCAACATCATGCCCGGCAGCGCTGCTCAGCGTCTGCCGTATCTCAGGTAAATGGCGATGGCCATCAACGGCGTAGGGCTTGAAACTCTCACTCGCCTCACACAGCAAAGTGGCGACACTGGCGCCACGACCGGCACCACTGACGCCTGATTTTGCATCAGCAACCAGGTGTTGATCCTCGATCAGATCATGTTCAATCAATGGCAGGAAACCAAGCGTTACTGCTGTCGGGTAGCAACCCGGGTTGGCAACGACTTTCGCGCCTTTTACTGCATCACGGTTGAGTTCAGGCAAGCCATAAACCGCATCAGCCAGCACATCCGAACAGGCATGCTTGATGCCATACCATTGCTCCCATTCTGCCTCGTCTTTCAACCTGAAATCGGCAGCAAGGTCGATAATGCGAGCGCCCTGTTCCAGCAACGCGGGTACCATCGTCATCGCGGTACCATTAGGTGTGGCAAAAAACACAATGTCACAGTTTCCCAGCGACTTTTCATCGGGTTCGGTGAATTCGATGTCAGTGTGCTCACGTAAATTTGGAAACATATCAGCAACTTTGTTGCCCGCTTCCGACCGTGACGTCACGCATGTCAACTCGACTTCTGGATGCATGACCAGCAAACGCAGCAGTTCTACACCGGTATAGCCAGTGCCCCCAACAACACCCGCGCTCAACATGATTTAATCCC
>DAOWLL010000008.1 GCA_030641945.1 Gammaproteobacteria bacterium
AGCTGATCCAATGTCACTATCACATGCGATCATCGCCCGGGGTAAAAATGGCAAGGAAGAAGTTTATGCTATCGGAGATAAAATGCCGGGGGGCGTAATTGTCGAGGAAGTTTACCCTGACCACGTCATTCTTAACCGTGGCGGACAGCTTGAAACCCTGCAACTGGTAAAAGATGAAGATGTAGGCATAATCAGGGCTCCAAACAAGAGGAGCACTTTTCTTCCCTCGGGCACACCGGGTCAACAACTTACCAGTATTCGCCAGGAAATCCTGAGTAATCCTACTTCTTTCGGTGATTATGCACTGCCCGTAGTGGTGAAAAAAAACGGCAAGCAGCTTGGCTACCGCCTGCAGCCGCAGAAAAAAGGCAATGAGCTGATGCAAAAACTGGGGCTGGAAAAGAACGACGTGATCACTGAAATCAATGGCATCAGGCTGGATAATCCTCAAAACGGCATTGGCGCCCTGCGCGCGCTCAGTACAGCGAACAGCGTCTCGATCACGGTAATGCGAAATGGTACAGAAGTACCGCTCAACATTCAGCTACAATAAACTTATTAACACAGTTAACTCGGCCTTGAAGAATCAATACAGCAGCAGCGGATTAAAAAAGTTCACTATCAGCGTGATGGCGGCCCTGCTGTTCAGTGCGCAAGTGATAGCGGATGAAATCACGCTCAACCTCAAGGATGCCGACATACGGGCACTGATCAGTACGGTATCGAAATTTACCGGAAAAAACTTCATCATAGACCCCCGGGTCAAGGCCAAGATTACTGTCATTTCATCCGAAACCCTGACTCCGGAAGAGGTCTACGAGGTATTCCTGTCTATATTACAGGTCCACGGTTATGCCGCGGTACCGACAGGCAGCGTGATCAAAATCGTGCCCGCGGTCAATGCCAAGCAGGGCCCGTTGCCGATGAGCGCCCGCATCAAGGGCCATGGTGGCGATGAGCTCATTACCAAGATCATCAGCCTAGACCATGTGCCTGCCGCCCAGCTGGTGCCGATATTGAGACCACTGGTGCCACAGCAGGGCCACCTGGCAGCCTACAATCCAACCAACACGCTTATCATTACCGACCATGCCGGCAATATTCAACGCCTGATGCGCATCATTGCCGGTGTCGACAGAGTAGAAAGCGATGAGCTGGAAGTGATCCCGTTGAAGCACGCCTCGGCGCCCGAGCTGGTACGCATCGTCAATTCGCTGTACCCGCAATCTGCAAAAGACCAGGCAAACAAGATAAACCTGGCGGCTGACGAGCGCACCAACAGCATTCTGATGAGCGGTGAACGCGCTATCAGGCTCAAGATCCGCACCACGATTATACAGCTGGATACACCACTGGATGACGGCGGTGGCAACACCCACGTAGTCTACCTGCGCTATGCCAAGGCAGAGAACATGATGGAGATCCTCACCGGTTTACAGGAAAAGCAAGCAAAAAGAACCACCACCAAGCGCGGAAAGACAGCAACGAAGACTGCCACCCGTCAAGTAGCCGGTGCAAGTTTCGTCAGTGAAACAGCCATTATCCAGGCCGATGAAGAAACCAATGCACTGATTATTACCGCTGATCCCAATACCCTGCTGACGCTGAAATCGGTGATTCGCCAGCTTGATATCCGCCGTGCGCAGGTACACATCGAAGCCATCATCGCCGAAATCTCCACCAACAGGGACAAGGAAGTGGGTATCGGTGCCGTGGTCGACGGTACCAATAGCAGCGAAACAACCTACCCCATCGGCATTAGCAACCTGGTCGGACTGGGCGACATAATTGCAGCCGCTGCGGGCAGCGAAGAAGCGGCAATCAATGTATTAAGCAACCTTGGTTCAGGCCTTACCCTCGGCATTGGCGCCGAAACCAGCGCAGGTGTGCGCTATGGCCTGATCCTGAAGGCCCTGCAGACCGATTCCGCTGCCAACATCCTGTCGACGCCGAGCATCGTCACGCTGGACAACGAAGAAGCCGAAATTATTGTTGCACAGAACCTGCCCTTCATCACCGGCCAGTTCACCGGTGCAGGTACCACCAATGCGGTAAATCCGTTCCAGACCATCGAACGCCAGGATGTTGGCCTGACGCTCAGGGTCACGCCGCAGATCAACGAGGGTGACACCATCAAGCTCGACCTCGAACAGGAAGTCTCGGACGTGGTCACCATCACCGAAAACAGCGGCCCGGTGACACGTAAACGCTCGATCAAGACCAGCGTACTGGTCGATGATGGCGGCATCCTGGTACTGGGCGGCCTGATCGAGGAGATCGTGGACGACACCCAGAGCAAGGTGCCCTTGCTGGGCGATATTCCTGTGCTTGGCTGGCTGTTTACCTCTCGAGCCAGCACCAAGCGCAAACAGAACCTGATGATATTCCTCAAGCCCAGTATCCTGCGTGACTTCACCGACTCAGCCATTGTCACCAACGAGAAATACAATTACCTGCGTGCCGAGCAGATACGGGATAAAGACATAGATTTCGGCCTGATCGAGGGTGCACCGGTACTGCCGCCACTTGAGCCAGAAGGCCAGGAGCAGGTGCAGGTACAGCCGCAAGCAAAGGCAGATGATGCTGAAGTTGAAAAAGAAACCGTAGAATCCAGTAAACCGGCTGAAGATGATTGGGACTGGGATGATGAAGACGACTTCTTCTGAGGCAATGGAGCATCAGCCTCAAGCTGCCCAGCTGCAGGAACTGACACCGCAAACTTTGCCTTACGCCTTTGCCAAACGCCATGGCGTACTTATCGGGCAGATTGAAGATGACCAGGTGCAGTTGCTGCACCGCCCGGATTTCAGTCCACACATCCTTGCTGAGATCGGCCGCGTTACCGGACGTAAACTGTCATTGAGCCCGGCTTCTGACGAGCAATTTGATGCCCTGCTGGCACAAACCTACGAACGCGGCAGCGACCAGGCCATCGCCATGATGGAAGGCGTCGGCGAAGAGCTCGACCTCGACCAGCTGGCGGAAACACTGGAACCTGAAGACCTGATGGAAGCCGAAGATGATGCCCCCATCATCCGCCTGATCAACGCCATGCTGACCGAGGCCATCAAGATCAATGCTTCCGATATTCATATCGAGCCGTTTGAAAGCCGCATGCGTGTTCGCTTTCGCGTTGACGGCATGCTGCGTGAAATCCTGCAGCCCCCCGGGAATATTGCACCTTTGATCATATCCCGCATCAAGGTCATGGCTAAACTCGATATTGCCGAAAAACGCCTGCCGCAGGACGGTCGCATATCGCTGCGTGTCGCGGGCCGTGCCGTCGACGTCCGTGTTTCCACCCTGCCCTCGGGTTATGGCGAACGCGTGGTAATGCGTTTGCTCGACAAACAGGCGGGCAGACTCACCCTGGAAAACCTCGGCATGGCCAAAGATGTGCAAACCAAATTCAATACCCTGTTGCACAAACCCGACGGCATTCTTCTGGTCACCGGTCCAACAGGCTCGGGTAAAACCACAACCCTGTATGCAGGCCTGGCCCGCATCAACGTGAAATCACGCAACATCCTCACGGTTGAAGACCCGATCGAATATTACATCGACGGCATCGGCCAGACCCAGGTCAACGCCAAAGTAGGTATGAGCTTTGCGCGCGGATTCCGTTCTATCTTGCGCCAGGATCCCGACATCGTCATGATCGGTGAGATCCGTGACCTGGAAACGGCCACCATCGCGGTACAGGCCAGTCTTACCGGACACCTGGTACTGTCCACATTGCACACCAACAGCGCCATTGGCGCCATCACCCGCCTGCGTGACATGGGTGTCGAGCCCTTCCTGCTGGCATCGAGCCTGATCGGCGTCATGGCACAACGACTGGTTCGCAAGCTGTGCACTGCCTGTAAAAAACCGCATACCATAACCGAGAGCGAGCGTGAATGGCTGAACCTGCCTGCAGGTGAAGCACCAACGATATATACAGCATCCAGCTGCAGCCAGTGCAATCACCTGGGTTATGCCGGACGTACCGGTGTTTATGAATTTGTTCCCGTTGATGACAAATTGCAGGACATGATCCACGACGGTGAAGGAGAACATGCCATGGAACAGTATGCACGCACCTTTTCATCGACACTGCGCCAGGACGGCCGTCGCCTTATTCTTGAAGGCGTAACCTCACTCGAAGAAGTGCTGCGCGTCAGCAGGGAAGACTGAAAGACAGTGAATAGTGAACAGTTGACAGTGAACAGTGTTATGGCATTCTTTTTTGCCTCGTCCCTAGTACCTGGCCCCTCGTCCCTGTCTTAAAATGGCTGCATTCGAATACGTTGTTCTCGATGAAAAGGGCCGTGAGCGCAAGGGGGTGGCCGAGGGCGACACGGCAAGGCAGGTACGGCAGAACCTGCGGGATAAAGGACTGATACCGCTGCAAATCAATGCCGCTAGCCAAAAGGACAGCACGGGTTCCAGCAAAGGAGCGCTGTCATCATCAAGCCTGTTTCAGCGCGGCATCAGTACCACGGAGCTGGCCCTGATCACCCGCCAGATGGCCACCCTGGTTCAGGCTGCATTGCCACTGGACGAAGTATTGACAGCCATTGCCAACCAGTCCGAAAAACAGCGTATTCGAAGCATGGTCTTCGCCGTACGCGCGAAAATCCTGGAGGGCCATACCCTGGCAGCAGGTCTTGGCGAATTTCCCAAAGTATTTTCGGACCTGTATTGCGCTACGGTTAATGCCGGCGAAAAATCCGGACACCTCGATACCGTGCTCGAAAGGCTGGCCGATTACACCGAGAATCAGCAGGAGCTGCAAGGCAAGGTAAGACAGGCACTGATATATCCTATGTTTCTGACGGTATTTGCCATTGCTATCGTAATCTTCCTGATGACCAATATCGTACCCCAGGTGGTCTCCGTGTTTGAGGACATCGGTCAGGACCTGCCAGGCCTGACAGTGTCATTAATAGCCATCAGTGATTTTGTCATTGCTTATGGCGTTTATTTACTGGTCGTGGTCATTGCTGTCATCATTGGTATACGGGTGCTGCTTAAGCAGACCCAACACCGTGAACGCTATCACCGCCTGTTACTCAGACTGCCGCTGATTCAAAGGCTGGTACGCGGCCTCAATACCGCCCTGTTCACCCGCACCTTCAGTATCCTTACCGGCAGTGGTGTGACAGCACTTGAATCAATGCGGATATCAGCCCAGGTGGTCGGCAACCTGCCGATGCGTAATGCCATTCTGGAAGCGACAGAACGTGTACGCGAAGGCTCGGGAATCAAGAAATCGCTTGATCAGAGCAAGTTGTTCCCGCCGATGACCTTGCAGTTAATCGCCAGTGGCGAGAACAGTGGCAATCTGGAACAAATGCTGGACCGCGCAGCGACACAACTGGAACGTGAACAGGTAACCCTGATCGCCTATATTGTAGGCATATTCGAGCCGGCTATTATTCTCACCATGGGGGTACTGGTGTTGATGATCGTACTAGGCATTCTGCTGCCGATTTTTGACCTCAACCAGCTTGTAAAGTAAATGCAGGCACCAGGTCAGAAAGACTGCGACCAGGCCTGCTATCGCGCCATACAGATGCGCTTCTACCAGCACGCGGCCGCCTGTCATCTCTTCTGAACCGGGCAAGGCGCCGTTCATGTACTCCCAGAAAAGTTTGCCCACGAGCAACAGCAGCAGAATATAGCCGCTGAAAGGATAGAAACGTATTTCACGTATAGCCCCGTAGATGAACAGCCCGTGCAAAACGCCCGATAGACCGACATACCAGATCAGCTCGGGATGAAACCAGTAGAGCCCGAGGCCGATTACCATGGCACTGAACAGTAGCACAATCAGCCAGTCGAGAATGCTGCCATACAAACTGAAAAATACTGCGACAATGACAAGACCTGCCATATTGAGCGCCCAGTGCGTCCAGTTGAGATGCACCAGATGGCCACTCAGTAACAGCCAGTAATGGCCCTGCTCAATCAGGGTTCTATCGAACTGGAGAGTACTTGCCAGGCCTGCGGATTGCAGGCTGAAACATATGACGAACAAAAACAGCCACAGTACGTGGTTCCACTGCGCGGAAATACGGTTTTTAATAGGCACTTGTATGCGCATTTGCTATTATTCCACACGAGGTTTTTTAATTTGTACCTGCGTTATTGCCACTCTACCCCCTTACCTGCAGTTTCGCAAAGCACTGGAGTTGTATAGTTGAATAATATGAGTCTGTATCAAAAGGGTTTCACCCTGATCGAAATCATGGTCGTGGTCGTCATTCTGGGCATCCTAGCCAGCGTTATCGCCCCCAGAATCATGGACAATCCCGACAAGGCACGTGTTTCCAAAGCCAAGCATGACATCAATGCCCTGGAAAGCTCGCTGGATGTTTACCGCCTGGATAATTTTGTTTACCCGACAACCGACCAGGGTCTGGAAGCGCTGGTAACGCAACCCAGCGTATCGCCAGAGCCGCCTAACTGGAAACAGGGTGGCTACATCAAACGCCTGAAAGATGACCCCTGGGGCAATGACTATTTGTATCTCAATCCGGGCCAGCAAAGCGAAATTGACATCTACTCTCTCGGTGCTGATGGCGCCCCGGGTGGCGATGGCATCAATGCTGATATCGGTAACTGGGATACTGAATAATCCCTGTTCGGCCCTCTGCCCCGGTCGGACCTCTATGCACAAAACACAAGACAAAGGATTCAGCCTGCTCGAGCTGCTGGTCGTCATTGTCATCATCTCTATTCTGTTTACATTCACCACACTGGCGATTCGCGGAACCTCGCCCGAAGAACTGATTCAAACTGAGGCACAAAGACTGGACCGATTGCTGCAGCTCGCGCTGGAAGAAGCCATACTCAAAGGCCTGGAGTACGGACTGGAATTCAAACCTGATAGCTACCGCTTCCTGCTCTATGTTGATAACAGCTGGCAGCCGCTGGATGAAGACAATCTGTTGCGGGAGCGACAACTGCCCGAGGACATGGAACTCGAACTGGAAATTGAACAGATCGAAATACTGGTAGCGGAAGATTCAGCGAGTGATGATGAGGAAGATGAAGAGAAACCCGACCCACAGGTGTTTCTTCTCTCCAGCGGTGAAATCACACCCGAGTTCAGTGTGCGGCTGCTAATGCCGTGGGTCGAAACCAGCTACATCGTTTCAGGCACAATCAATGGCGAGCACAAGGCAGAAATCAGTGAACTGTAAGGCAGCCGCCAGGCACAGGGGCTTTACCCTGCTGGAAGTACTGGTTGCACTCACCATTATTTCATTATCCCTCGGCGCACTGATCAGCACCTCCGGCAGCCATGCGAGCAGCGCGGGCTATCTAAAGCAAAAAACCATTGCACACTGGGTGGCGATGAATGAAATCACCCAGTTGCAGGTTGAAAAGACATGGCCGGGAAAAGGCGATACCAAGGGCTCAACCGAAATGGCCGGTGCCGAATGGTACTGGACGCGTACCGTGATAGAAACGGAAGATAAGAATGCTGTACAGGTGGAGTTCAGGGTATACCTCGACGAGGAGCGTGAATACAGCCTGACTCGACTGATCGGCCATTTATACAGGGCTGAAGCAACTACAACGCTACAACCATGACACATTTTACAAAACGAGATCCTCATGGCTTTACCTTGCTCGAGTTGCTGGTAGCCGTTGCCGTATTTGCCGTGCTTTCTGCAATGGCCTATGGCGGCTTACGCAATGTGATCGACAACAGTCAGCAGACCAATGTATCCATGCAGCGTTTACAGCAGGTACAGTTGACGATGCTGCACATCTCCCGCGACTTTACCCAGCTATCACAACGCAACATTCGTGATGAGTACGGCAACCCCAGCAATAATATTCGCGCCGGCGAAGACGCTGATATTATTATCGAATTCAGTCGTGGCGGCAGGCGCAATCCGGCTGAACTGCTGCGCAGCCATATACAACGCGTCGCCTATAAAATAGAAGACAATACGCTTTCCCGCCTGCACTGGCCGCACCTTGATCGCACCCAGGAAATGCAGCCCTACGAAAGTGTGCTGCTGGAAGATGTGGAAGACGCCAGCATCAGGTTCCTCGATAACAATAACGAATGGCATGATGAATGGCCGCCGCTTAGCGCCACAGGCCAGGCGGATGGCAATGCCGTGGCCTTATCGGCAATAGAATTCACCCTGGAATTACAGGACTGGGGTGAACTCGTGCGCATATTCGCGGTAACCAGCTGATGAACGCTATAGTCAGACAACGCGGTGTAGCCATCATAACTGCTTTGTTGATTGTTGCGATAGCGACAACCGTAAGCGTCACCATCAGCACCCGGCTGCAGCTTGATGTACGCCGGACGGGCAATATGATTGCCGTTGACCAGGCTTATCTTTATACGCTTACAGCAGAACACTTCAGTCAAAGCATCCTGAAAGCTGACCGCGAAGATAACGAGATAGACCACCTTGGAGAACCATGGGCGGGTGAGCCACCCATTTTCCCGGTTGATGGCGGCTTTATCACTGGCAAGCTCACTGACCTGCAATCCTGCTTCAACCTTAATTCGTTGCTGGATGACACTGCTGACAAGCCATCGGCCCGCCCCAGGCTGGAACGCCTGCTGGACAACCTCGGCATTGATTCAGGCCATGCACAGGCTATCATTGACTGGCTTGATGATGACCTGCAAACCACGATTCCCGATGGCGCGGAAGATGTTTATTACATGAATCTGGATCGGCCATACCGAACTGCAAATACACCAATGATGAGCGTTAGTGAACTCAGGCTGATAAAAGGGTTTGAAGACCCGGCGGTATATGACACCCTGTTGCCGCACGTTTGTGCATTTGGCATCAACACACCGACCAACATCAACACAGCTTCAGCAGAAGTGCTAAGATCACTTGCTGATAATGTAACTGAAAGTGATGCTGCTCAAATTATCGAAAAGCGTGACGAATCAGCATTCAACAATATAAACGAGTTTACCAGTTTCAATAACCTGAATAAAAAAATAACCAGCACAGAAAACTTGTCCGTCAGTACCGAGTATTTCATGCTACAAACAGAATCAACAATCGGGCAAGTGCGCGTTATTACCTATAGCATCATTAACCGCACGAGTGACGGCAACACAGCAGTTATTGCGCGCTCGCAGGGTGTCTACTGATGGCTGGCACACTGTTATTGCATTATGACCCGGCGAAGCCTGATCTGGCCACATGGTCTCATGTCAATAACCAGGGCGAGCTGACCAGTCGAATAACTTCCGGATCACTGGGCGATGCTGCACACGTTGCTAAGCAGCACAAGGTTATCGTATTGCTCGACAGCACCAATGTGCATTTGAACCATGTGCAGCTTCCAACCAGTAACCGTCAGAAGATGTTGCGTGCGATCCCATATGCACTGGAAGAACAGCTGGCAGAAGATATTGAGGATTTTCACTTTGTTATAGGCAAAACGGACCCGCACTATGGCACACCCGTTGCCGGTATTCGAAAAGAAACAATTGAGGGCCTGTTGGCCACATTTGATCAAGCTGGCATCAATATCGATGCAATCATTCCAGATGCAATTTGTTCTCCTGCCGCACCAAACCAGTGGTCAGTCCTGTTTCATGCTGGCAAGGCACTGGTGCAGTTTGAAGCACTCATCGGTACCGTTATCGATGCAGCAAACCTTCCACTATTACTGCAGGCCAGTTTTAACAAAGCCGAAAACAAACCAGAAAAAATTGTCTACTTATACCTGGACGGTGAAGAACTCGAACCGGGCCTGGAACAAGTCGACACTGATGTTGAGATCATAAAAGTTGCGTACAACACCCACCCCTTAGTCGTTTTCTGCGGTGAATTTACCAGGGCAAAATCATTAAATTTATTGCAGGGAAAATACAAACCCAAACACAAGAGCAGCGGGCACTGGAATCGCTGGCGGCTGGCAGCATCATTGGCAGCTGTATGGCTATTGCTGTACATCGGTATAAATCTGCTTGAACTAAACAGGCTCAAAGCAAAGAACACTGAGCTTGGCATTCAGATTGTGGGAATTTATAAAAAATCTTTTCCCGGAAGCAAGCGCATCGTCAACCCGCGCGTACAGATGGAGCAGAAACTTAACGAACTCAGAGGCGGAGGCGGTCCGCAGGGAAGTCATTTCCTCGCGCTTTTGACTGACTCTGCAACAGTAATATCCAGCCAGAAAAATATCAAAGTCCAGTCGATCGACTTTCGCAATAACCGTATGGATATAGGACTAACAGGCACCAATCTGCAATCAATTGAAACGCTTAACAAGCAATTGAACACGAACACGCATCTTAATACAGAAATTACATCAGCAACCTCTGAAAAGGACAGTGTTAAAGGCAGCATCAGACTGCAGAGATCAGGCTCATGAAACAACTGGAAGAGATTCAACACTGGTATCAGGGTTTACAGCAACGGGAACGGCAGCTGGTGCTGGCAGCATCCGCGGTTATCATTATTACCTTGCTGTATTTGATCATCTGGGAACCAATATACAAGGGCGTTGAAGAACAGACACAGAAATATCAAACGCAGGCTGACATTCTTGACTGGATGCAGGCCGCAGCTGTCGAGGTCAGGACACTGAAGGCATCGGGCGTCACTAATAGAAGAACAAACAGCTCACAACCAGTGTCTCTACTGGTAGAAAAAAGCACCACGACAGCAGGACTCAAACCCTATTTAAGAAAACTGGAATCGACGACCGATAAAGGCGCGCGTATCACAATTGACGCCGCATCTTTTGACCAGGTACTGTTATGGCTAAACACATTGCAAATCCAGTATGGCATTACCGTATCTTCAGCCAACCTTGACCGCGACGACAAGGCAGGCGCTGTCAATATACGCATGACACTTAACAGAAACTGATGCGTACTCGCAATTATATTCTAACCGGCATTATTGCCTATCTTGTTTTCCTGATAACGACAATACCTGCAGCACCGGTGATAGGCATGCTTGAAGACAGCTTGCCGGTTACTCTCAATAACGTATCCGGCACACTATGGAGCGGAGAGGCCCGCACGGTCAACACCAACCAGGATATAACTTTAAAGAATGTTCAATGGTCATTCCTGCCATGGCGTTTACTGCTGGCAAGTGTCGCTATCAACGTAAATGCGGAATTCAACAATAAGCCGGTACACACGCGTCTTTCTACGGGTATAAGCGGTAATCTTTCTGTTGATGACCTGAATATGAAACTCGACGCTTCGGAGATCGCCTCCCTGGTCTCGTTGCCGCTTGGCGAACTGTCAGGGGTGTTCCACCTACGCATCAATAATGCTTATATCGAACAGGGATCGGTGCCTCGTGTCGACGGCACAATCAACTGGAACCAGGCAAGCATAACCATTGCAGAAACCGCAGATCTGGGCAATGTGTCAGTTTTAATCCATGAGAACGACGAATCACCCCTGACCGCGAGCATTAGCAACAAAGGCGGCCATCTTTCATTGAATGGCAATTTCACTACTTCGGCACAGGGCGACTATTCACTTCAACTAAGCATGAAACCCAATGCCAGTGCCAGCAGCAACCTGTCTAGCAGCATCGCAATGTTCGCGAAGAAACAGCGCAATGGTGAATTTATACTAAACAACAAGGGCAACCTGAAGCAGCTGGGGCTTATGTAATGGACAAAAGAGTTGAAATCGAGATTACAGCTGAAAATAAATGTTCATTCTGTACAGGCTCGATATGCTGCACCTACGTTACTCACCATATCGACGCACCCCGTTCTAAAGAGGACTTTCAGCACTTACTGTGGCAGATCTCGCACGACCACATGAAGGTATACAAGGATGAAGATGGCTGGACCTTGTTGATTGACGGCAAATGCCAGCACCTGCAGCTTAACGGCGATTGCGGCATCTACGCTACCCGCCCGCGAATATGTCGCGAACATTCAAATGATTACTGCGAACATGATGCGCCTTCAGAGGATGGATTTGACATGTACTTCCAGAATTACGACGATTTACTGGCCTATTGCAAAAAACGCTTCAAACGTTGGGAATAAAAAATATTCACCGCAAAGGCGCAAAGGACGCAAAGAAAAACTTTTTCCATGATGCAAATCACATACTGTCTTAGATCGAAGGAGGAGTTCTCCTGATGACACGATGCCATAGTGTGGTGTTGCAGGATGCGCCAGATACACCAATACATATCAGTTTTCTAGGTCATAGCACGCACTGCGTACCCTGCAGCCAACCATAAAACAGATTTCCTTTGCGTCCTTTGCGCCTTTGCGGTGGAATAATTCCTGTCCAGCTGTCAGAGTGTAATCTCCTCAAAGCTTTTCAAAACATGGTAGCGGTCATGTGATTTTTCATCGCCTTTACTGTCCGGCCTGTGTATTGCAAGCAGGTGTTTGATACCATAACGCTCGGCGCATTCAAGCACCTCATGGTTGTCATCAATGAGTAAAGTTCTATCAGGCACATAGGACTCGATCGTTTGCAGCTTTTGCCAAAAGCCATCCTGTTCCTTGGCAAGACCAAGTTCATGTGATGTCACGATACGGTCGAAATACTCAACCAGTTCGGTTTTCTCCATCTTGATCGTCAGACTGGCGGGATGCGCATTGGTGACAAGAACAACCTGCTTGCCCTGCTTGCGCGCTGACTGCAGGAAATCATGCACAAAGGGATGCACTGCAATCTTGTGGGCAACTTCCCGCTTCAATTGTTCGATATCAAGACCCAGCTCCCGGGTCCAGAATTCAACGCAATACCAGTCGAGACTGCCGCGAACTTCATTGTAACGCTGCATAAGAATATGATGCGCCTGCTGCAGCGGTATTTTATGCTGTTTTGAGTAGCACACAGGCACGTATTCAAGCCAGAAATGATTATCAAAATGCAGATCCAGCAAGGTCCCATCGAGGTCCAGTAAAACAGTATCGATATCTTTGAGGTCGGGTAAGGGCATATGCAGTAAAATATGTGAACAGTTTGTAATTCAGAATTCTATCAAATCAGGAATAAAACATGACAGATTCTCTCGACCTTAAATCGCTGTGCGACAGCTGTGTTGAAATTGCTCGTGAAGCTGGCAGGAAAATCCTCGAGATTTATGGCAGCGAATTTGACATCGAGCATAAGGATGACAATTCACCTTTGACCAATGCGGACATGGCATCTCACCACACCATTGTTGATGCCCTGTCTGCACTCACCCCCGAGATCCCGATATTGTCAGAGGAATCCGCCAAACTGCCCTTCGAAGAACGCAGCCAGTGGGCAGTTTACTGGCTGGTAGACCCGCTCGATGGAACACGCGAATTCATCAAGCGTAATGGCGAGTTTACCGTCAATATCGCCCTGATTGACAACCATAAAAGTATTCTTGGTGTTATTCATGTACCTGTTCTTGATATCGATTATTTCGCCTACGAGGGTGGTGGCGCATTCAAATCTGAACAGGGCGGCGCAGCACAGCCTATATCGGTGAAAAACCCTGAAGACAATAGACTCGTGGTAGCGGGAAGTCGCTCGCATGGCTCCGAAGCCATGCAGAAATACATGGAAAACATTTCTGCCAGTTATAGTGAAGTGGACATATTGAGCATGGGCAGTTCACTAAAATTTTGCCTGGTTGCCGAAGGCAGGGCAGACCTCTATCCACGTCTTGGTCTGACTTCGGAGTGGGATACCGCTGCAGCACAGTGTATTGTCGAACAAGCGGGCGGACATGTCACGAAAACCGATATGAGTGCACTTGAATACAATACCAAGGACAGCCTGTTCCTTCATCAGAGACTACACAAACCCGTATGGCAATATGAGAACTGCTAAATTCTTTGATCTATCTAATAAACCGATTGCAGTTGCGTGCATTGGCAGAAAGCTTTATGTCTTTAAGAAGAGGAAACAAAAGAAGCTCTAACATTCAAGGGGCGTTCACAGTGGAAAAAGTAGCAATAC
>DAOWLL010000476.1 GCA_030641945.1 Gammaproteobacteria bacterium
TCAATCCAGGGTTCGCGCGTGTCTCTGCCCACGGCCAGCATGCTGCCATGGCAGTCGACGCAGTCGATACCGGCACCACCCATGGCGCCCCTGAGGCACTTGGTTACCTTGCCCGGGTGGCACTGGTAACAGGTTTCCTCGAGTGTGCCGTTTGTCGGGAACAGCGGTGCGCCGTTCGAATCCGTCAGTTCACCGTGATGGCCGTGCATCACCTCGGACATCTTTGGCTTGCCAGTCTGTTCAGCTGTGAGGCCTGTGCCAGCCAGGTCCAGCGCCGCGGAATAGTGGCAACTGGCGCACAGCACCGGTGTTTCATTGAGCAGGTCGGTGCGGTGTTCGTCGTCGTGCAAGGCCAGGATGTTGTGCTTGGCCGCCTGCAGCACGCTGTTGGGGTCGTGAGGATCAACAGCGTCGATGAATATCGGGTTGTCGAAGGGCGCAGCAACTTCGCCCAGCGCATGGCAGTTCTGGCAATCTGCCTCGGAGGCGACCGGCAGTACTACATCGAGACTGGCCACGGTTTGTCCCGTGGCACGCACGGTCGCACTGACACGCATCACCGGGTAGGCATTCTGCTGTCCGGCATCGTCAATCGGCAGGATTGGCACGCCATCGGCTGCAAACCACTTTTTGTCCTTATCAAAATGGTTGAACGCCTGCGGATCGTTCGCAGTGTAAGGATTCATGATGCCAGGCATCGACTGCCCGAAGGCCAGGCCTTCATCGGCTGGCGGGTTGAGGCCAAACAGGTCAAACACATAGCTGTGGCCCGTCTTCGGATTAGTGTCCCAGAAGTTGCTCTTCTGTACCGCACCAGCCTGGTTCTGGCTGGTGGTATTAATTGAACCGGCAGCATCGACGGTGGCACGGTAGCTAACTTTTATCTGTTCAGCATCGAGGATGCGGGGTGTAGCGCCCCGTTCAATAACCTGGCTGTGGACGACGTTGAATGGCGGCAGGATTACGAAGGTTGAATAATCCAGGTCAGCACAGTGCATACCCAGGTCATTGAAGGCCAGTACCTGGTGAGTGGCGTTGATGTTGGCACCGCTATCGTCATCCGGTTCAGTGCAGGCAGCGATGCTTAACGAAAGAAGCAGCACGGTTAAAAATTTGTTGATACTGTTTGTCATACTGGCTTCCAGATTCAGATACGGGAGAGTTGTTACAGGGGTGGGAATTATATCCCATATAGCCCTCGGGGCGGGTCGTTTTTTAGGTGGATTTTCCCAGTAACCATCAGGGATTCATGTTTGGGTGTCAGCGCCCTGGTTTTTTGCGGCAGACAGGCGCAGGCCGTGACCTGATCACCTGGCTGCAATCATCAATCCGCAATCATCAAGCCGCAATCATCAAGCAGTTATACATAGTTGTACTGTGACGGGTAGAAGAATCTGTCACTCAGTGTAAAGCCAACCGGGGCAGGGCGAGTTGAGTAAAAACGGGGCCGGGTCACTTTGTTGGTCATCAGCAACAAAGTAATCAGGCCCCGGTTGTGTATGTCACATGTATGAATAAAACCGGTGTGCTAAAAATACTTACGGTGTGCATTCTCTGCGTTAGCGACAGAACAGGAACACGCTTTAGCTGCTTCAGCATAAGCACCCCCATCTTCACGGTGGATACCCGCACCCAGCTTGATAAATTCTTCCACAGTCACAGCCTGCCTGGCCTTTTTGTCGCGTTCGAGGGCCCTGATTACGATATGCTGCTGTTCAAGCGACAGGCCGCTGTTATAAATCGCCATAATTAAATCCGTGTAATCACTCATCCTGACACCTCCGCTATGGGAAACAGTTGCACCTATAAATAATTGTAATGAGTTGCAAACGCGTGTCCAGAAAATAATTTTACGGGGCGTAATTCTGACTATTGTGTAACCAGCAAAACAGCGGAAAGAAGAATTATTTTACAATCGATGATAAAAGTTGAACAAATTTTGACCCTACTACCGCCCTGTGATTTCGGTTATGCTTTTCATACTCGATATAATCGACAGCGGCTCCTTTACTTTGGGAGTCATATAACTGAAGAATAAAGGTGAATTCAATGAAGCATACAAGCTTAACAATGGCCATCATGTTTTTCCTGGCCAGCCCGGTATCGGTACTGGCGGAAGAGCAAGTGGTATTGGCTGAAGAACAAGTGGTGCTGGAAAGCGTATCGGAAACAGTTGTGACCGAAACTGTTGTGACCGGCGCCGAAGCATCCACTGCTGGAAATCCCACAGCACGTTATCCAAAGCACGAAACCGGAATGATGCATAAAGGCGGAGGTCAGCGCGGCAAAGACCACGGCGGTATGA
>DAOWLL010000590.1 GCA_030641945.1 Gammaproteobacteria bacterium
AAGGTTGTTGCGCTGTTATTGTTAACATCAATAGTCGGCGTTGTACTTGCAAGCCCGCCAGGTGAAATTTCACTGTTTGTTCTTGTGATTTCCACCCTGGGAATCGGCCTCGCGGCTTCAGCCGGTGCCGTGATCAACCAGGTTGTTGAGCGTGAAAGCGACGCGAAGATGGCGCGAACTGAGGGCCGTCCATTGCCACAGGGCAAGGTCACGCAGCAGAATGCGTTTATCTTTGCCGTCATGCTGGCCGTCGCCTCGGTGTTTATCCTGACTGCGTGGATTAATGTGCTCACCGCCGTGCTGACCTTTGCCAGCATGATCGGCTATGCGGTGGTTTACACCATGTACCTTAAAAAGGCGACGCCGCAGAACATCGTTATCGGCGGCCTGGCCGGTGCGACACCCCCTCTGCTGGGCTGGACATCCGTTACCAACAGTATTGATCCACATGGACTCCTGCTGGTGCTGATCATCTATACCTGGACGCCGCCTCATTTCTGGGCGCTGGCAATTCACCGCCGCGATGACTACGCCAAGGTAAACCTGCCGATGCTGCCTGTCACACACGGCATTGAGTTCACCAAGTATGCCATCCTGGGCTACACCATTCTGATGATTCTCGTCACCATACTGCCCTACCTGGCTTACATGCGTGGTCTGATTTATCTGGGCGCGGCATTATTACTCGGTCTCTATTTTCTCTACATGGTCATGCAATTGATGTTCACCGAGCGCCATAATATTGCTATCAAGACATTCGTCTATTCAATTAATTACCTGATGCTGCTGTTTATTGCCATGGTTGTGGATCATTATTTCCCGATTTATGTAGGTTACTAAGATGGCGCCCAGATCTTCCTCGCTAAAAAAAGCGAGTATCGTTTTATTTGCGGTAATAGCCATGGCAGCAGGTTTCTGGCTGGCATCGACACTGAAAACACCTGAAAGCGAAAATCTTCAACAAATTCAGGGCCTGGTACTCAAACATGCACGCCAGATTGCAGTACCTGAGCTGATAAAACATGATGGCAGGCCGTTCACGAACGATGACCTGAACGGTAAATGGACCCTGATGTTTTTTGGCTATACCCATTGTCCAGATGTTTGTCCGATGACGATGAATGTCCTGGCTGAAGCAAAGAAAAAAGCTGCCGGCAATTTTCCGCAGGTTGTAATGGTCTCGGTTGATCCGCAACGTGATAGCGCTGCGATACTGGCTGACTATGTGCACTACTTTGATCCAGAATTCACTGGCGTGACCGGCGACGAAAAAATGATACAGGCGCTGACACTGCAGATGAGTGTTATGTACATGAAGATGCCGGGTGCTTCAGAAAATGAAAACGATTACCTGGTCGATCACAGTTCGTCAGTAATGCTGATCAATCCAAAAGGTCAGCTTGCTGCTTTCCTCAAAGCACCGCATACACCGGGCAGTATTAACGATAGCGTAAATAAAATAGTCCGCAAATGAACGCGAATAAACGCGAATGTGTTGTTGCCTGCAACGCTTCGCTTATGCAGGCCTACTTATTATTGTACCGCAGAGGCGCAGAGGCGCAGAGTTTTTTCTGTTTATTAGTAGGAGCGGCTTTAGCCGCGAACATCGGTAATTGTGATTATCAACTCTGGTTCTCGCCTTGATGGTGATCGAGTCGCTGTCTCGATTATTTTATGTGGAATTTAACATTTGGTTTCGCCTTGCTGGCGAGTTACTTTTCTTTGCATGCCCAAAGAAAAGTAACCAAAAGAAAAGGCAC
>DAOWLL010000267.1 GCA_030641945.1 Gammaproteobacteria bacterium
ATTCTACCTTGTCGGCCAATTTACATGAACGTCTGATTCAAAGTGACTGGTAAGGGTTGGAAGCTGCTTACAATAACAAATACCGATTACAGAATAACTATCAATAATTAGCAAGGTTTTAATACATTAGTGGTAAGGAAAATGTTATAGGCATACCTGCTAAACGCCTACACAGCACGGTTTACATGGAGTTAAAGACTCGTTAGCCGGGTCTCATAAACAGGGGCTTCGCCCTCGGGTCTGGTCTGAAAATATCTGAAGGTCCACAGGTACTGGCTCGGACACTCGAGCACGGTGCTTTCAATTGCCCTGTTCATGGCTGTTGAATCAACCACATCATCACCGCTCGGAAAGTCTTCTATTGCTGGCAGCATCTTGATACGGTATTTCCTTAGCTTCGGGTCATAGCAACTGACACAGGGCAACACGACTGCATTACAGGCTTTTGCCATTCGACCCAGAACAGGAATGGTCGCTTTGGGCACGCCAAAAAATGGCGCAAAAACCGCGTTTTCCATGCCTAAATCTTCGTCAGCGAGGTAAATCAACACCTTGCCAGCGCGAGTTTCTTTGATTAACGGACGCAAACCATCATCTCGCGTGAACAGTTTGCCGCCAAATTTTGCGCCAAAACGTGTTCGCCCGTGCGTAAACATGAAATCGATAACTTCGTTTCGCATCGGCTTATACGGCCCATTGGTGTCGTAGTCCATTGAAACCGATGCCGTTGCAAAGTCCAGCCCTACACTGTGGCACAGCAATACGATGACTTGTTTGCCCTGTTCTTTGTAGTGATTAATTTGCTCAAAACCTTCTTGGACAATCTTTCTTCTGACCATAAAAACCGGCCGCCACCACACGATAAAAAGATGCATCACGCCGCGCAATTGCGCTCGAAAATGCTCAAATACCATGTCTTCGATTTCCTGCTCGCTTTTAGCAGGAAAACATAAAGACAGATTAATCCTGGCAATATTGAATCGTTTCCTGTTCTTTTTTGCAGCATATTCACCAAGTCGATTGCCAACCCAGTCAAGCACTGACATCGGCAGCAATGTAAAAAGAAAATAGACGCCCAATCCAAGCCACGTGGACCAATGCTTTGGGTGCAATAATTCTGCACGAAAGCGATACAGGTGCAGATTAGAGTCCTTAACACTCATGACGGATTTATTTACGCCAGAATGCCGGCATGAACATTACCAGCAGGGTAAAGATCTCCAGGCGGCCAAGCAGCATGGAAAAACACAGCAGCCATTTGGAGAAGTTATCTATACTGGCATAGTTGGCACTGACTTCACCCAGTCCCGGGCCAAGATTATTGATCGTGGCAGCTACCGCTGAAAATGCAGTTACCTGATCGTATCCATCCAGCATCAGCAGCAGCATCATGATTGCGAAGCAGGCCACGTAAGCTGCAAAGAAACCCCATACCGCATCTATGACTGAATTATTTACCGGCTGTCTGCCAACCTTGACCACCACCTGGGCATTGGGATGAATCAGGCGCATCATCTCGCGCTGCCCCTGCTTGATCAGCAGCAGCACACGTATCGCTTTCATGCCGCCACCCGTTGAACCTGCACAACCGCCTATAAAACTCGCAAATAACAACATCACGGGGACAAATGTTGGCCAGGCCGAGAAGTCCGTGGTTACAAACCCGGCAGTGGTGCCAATTGACACCGCATGAAACAAACCTTGACGAACTGCGTCGATGGGCTCTGGCACATCATGATGCAGATAGAGATAGGTAATACTCGAAATGGACACAAACAGTAACACGCTTGCATACATCCTCAGCTCTGCATCCTTCACATAATGCATGATATTGAGTGCACGCATGCCGGCAAAATGCAGGGCAAAATTTATCCCGCCGAGAAACATGAATACAATCGCTACCGCCTCGATCGCAGCACTATTGAAATATCCGATACTGGCATCGTGTGTCGAAAAGCCGCCAATAGCGACCGTTGAAAAACTGTGGCAAATTGCATCAAAAAGATTCATGCCAGCAAACCAGTACGACAGTGCACAGGCAATCGTCAGGCCCAGGTAGATATACCACAGCGCCTTGGCAGTTTCAGCAATACGCGGTGTCAGCTTGCTGTCCTTGACAGGCCCCGGTGCTTCAGCTCGATAGAGCTGCATACCGCCAATACCCAGCATAGGCATAACAGCAACCGCCAGCACGATGATACCCATGCCGCCAAGCCATTGCAGTTCCTGTCGATAGAACAATATGCTGTGCGGCAGCTGATCGAGGCCGGTCAGTATAGTGGCACCTGTCGTCGTCAAACCCGAGACAGATTCAAACACAGCATCTGATACCGAAACGGTTAAGGACTCATAAAACAGAAACGGCAATGAACCTGCAAGGCCGAGCACAGTCCAGAACATCACCACGACAACGAAGCCGTCACGTAAACGCAGTTCTGCGCGTTTGTTACGCACCGGCAGCCATAGCACAAAGCCGGTAGACAACAGTAGCAAGTAGCTGTAAAAAAATGCCTGCCCGGCATCTTCACGATAGAAAATATCAATGACCACAGGCGGCAGCAAGGTTATGCTAAACAGCATCAATAGCTGGCCGATGAGTCGCAGGATAATCGCAGGATGCATTGGAAAAAGTTATCAGTTGGCAGTTTTCAGCTGGCAGTTGTCAAAAAGCGCTTGGCACTTCATCAAATATCATCCAAATCACATTATTTACCTATCAATATAGACTGATAACTGACAACTGATTACTGATAACTGTTTTTACATAAAAGTGACGCTAACCTGAAACAGCTTTTCCACCTCAAGTGTCTTGCGCCTGTCCTGCATGAAAATAATTAAATGATCATCGGTTTCAATCAGGGTATCGTGATGCGCCATCATTACCGCTTCACCGCGAACAACAGCGCCTATGGTTGCGCCCTCTGGCAGATTTATCTGCTCTATGCGCCGGCCCACAACTCGAGATGTTCTTGCGTCGCCATGTGCAACAGCCTCGATGGCTTCAGCAGCGCCACGCCGTAATGAGTGCACTGCAACCACATCACCCCTGCGCACATGAGTCAGCAAGGCGCCGATCGTTACCTGTTGAGGTGAAATCGCCACATCAACGGTTGCCTGCTTTTCTATCAAATCGACATAAGCATGGCGGTTTACCAGCGACATCACCTTGCCTGCACCCAGCTGCTTCGCCAGCATGGATGACAGGATATTGGCCTCATCATCATTGGTTACGGCACAGAACACATCCATCTGATCGATGTTTTCCTCGAGCAGTAAATCTTCATCAGCTGAATCACCCAGCAATACGATTGTCCTGTTTAATTCCTGAGAGAGCTATTCTGCACGTTCAGGATTACATTCAAGCAATTTAACCTGGTATTTATTTTCCAGTGCCTCAGCCAGGCGTTTGCCAATGTTGCCGCCACCCGCAATCATGATTCGTTTGAACGGCTTATCCAGTTTGCGCAACTCACTCATCACCGCACGTATGTCTTTTTTAGCGGCAATGAAGAACACTTCATCATCAGCCTCGATGACACGATTACCTTCAGCCGAGATACCCTTGCCACGCCTGTAGATAGCCGCAACACGCGCATCGACGCCCGGCATGTGTTCTCTCAGCGTGCTGATTTCGTGGCCGACGAGCGGCCCGCCATAGTAGGCCTTGATGCCAACCAGCTGGACCCGGCGATTTGCAAAATCCAGAACCTGAAAGGCACCCGGATATTCAATCAGGCGCTGCACATAGTTGGAAACGATTTCCTCGGGGCTGATAATGACATCGACAGGCACAGATTCATGGCAGAATATATCTTCATGCTCGAGATATTCACGTGAGCGAATACGTGCGATCTTTGTCGGTGTATGAAACAGCGAATGGGCGAACTGGCAGGCCAGCATATTGGTCTCATCACTGTTAGTAACAGCAATCAGC
>DAOWLL010000548.1 GCA_030641945.1 Gammaproteobacteria bacterium
AAAGCTGAATGCTCTGCCCGAAGGCCTGCTTTCAAGTGCGCGTCAACAGGTTTCAGCTGTGCATGTGTCTGACGGACTGTATCGATATGTTGCAGACATTGCAAAAGCAAGCCGAAACGAACCGCGGCTAAGCCTGGGGCTTTCAACGCGTGGTGCCCTGGCATTCATGCGATGCGCGCGTGTAGAAGCTGCATGCCAGGGGCGGGATTATGTTGTGCCTGATGATGTTAAAGGGATTGCACCGGACATTACTGCGCACCGCCTGGTGTTGACACCGGAAGCATCACTGGAAGGTGTCAATTGTGTACAGGTGTATAACGATATTGCGGCACGAGTTCCAACTCCGAGGGATTGATTCGTGATAACGATCTCGAATCGCGGTTACTGGATCATTGGCCTGATCGTAATTATCGGCATTGCTGGTCAATGGCTGGGAGGGCAGTGGTCAGCAGTAGCGTCACAACTCTGGGCCTTGCCTGCAGCATTGCTGGTTGCAGCTGTGTTTGCCGAGCGCGCCGCGTTACCGGCATTGAAATTACACATCACCAGGGATGTGCCGCCTGAGGCTCATCTGGGTGAGAAGCTGATTATCAATCTGCTTATTACCAACAACGGGCAGCGAAATGTTTATGTCGAATGCCAGCCGTCTTACCCTGAAAGCTTCTCCGCTGATTCCAGGCTAACACGCTACCAGGTGCTGCCGGGAAAAACAGTCACTGATCATTACGAATTACTGCCATTGGAACTTGGAAAAACCAGGCCGGGTGACCTGCATATCAGGGTGCTGGGATTTATCGGACTGGCGTGGTGGTATCGCCGCATAGAGGATGACGCAGAAGTGCAGGTGGTGCCGTGCAGTTTGAGCGCTATTTCACGAACTATGGGCGAAAGACTTGCCGGCGCAGGTTACTCGCGTAAGCCGATTCAGGGTGGCATGGAGTTTCTGGTGCATCGTGAATACCAGCAAGGGGACCCACTGCAGAGTGTTGACTGGAAAGCGACCGCGCGCAGTAATGAAATGATGGTGAGAATCATGACGCGTGAGCAACGCATGGAAATGGCCATATTGCTCGATTGTGGCAGGACCAGTCAGCTTCAGGCCGGTAATCTGAGCCAGTTGCATCACAATGTGAATGTCGTTGCCCGTTTGTCCGAACTTGCGGTAAGTCATGGTGATCACATCGCCTGTATTACTTATGCGGACAAGCCGCTTTCAATGATGACGTTAACCAGTGGTATCAGGGGTTTAAGGCATACCAGGGAAATACTCAAAAACGCACGGTCTGTCAGCAACGAGTCCAACCTGCTGGCGGCGGCCTTGCAGGCAAGAAAGTTGCTGGGGCATCGCGCCCTGGTCGTCGTCTTAACTGATTTATCAAACGGTGATGATGCATCTCAATTTAGCCAGGCAGTGCGATTACTGAGTGCTAAACACATGGTTATAATCGCAAGCATCGATGATACAGATATACAGCAAATGCGCTGGTCGGGTGCATCACACTGGATGGATCCCTATCGAAGTTTTGCCGCACTTGAATATTGCCGTGAACGCCAGCTCACTAAGATGAAATTGAAGCAGCATGGTGCATCCGTGATTACAGCAGCACCCGCAAAACTGGACACAGCAGTTCTTGATTATTACAGGATGCTACGGCAACGGGTTGCTGTTTAATTTATCGGCTCTTCCCCAAATACAGTGGGTAGAGTCATGATCACGCCCTGGCCACACTGGGAATATTTGTCCGCCTGCCGCTACACGGCCCCACGCAAATGAACGCAAATTATTAAAAACAAATTATCCACAGATGAACACAGATATTTAGAAACTTTAAAACGCTTTTATCCGTGTTCATCTGCGTTTATCTGTGGACATAGATCCTGTTCCTTTCTGGCATCCAGTGGTTCAAAAGCCTTATAACATGATTCCGAC
>DAOWLL010000511.1 GCA_030641945.1 Gammaproteobacteria bacterium
ATTTTTAGGTGTTGGATTATTTGGAATGGTTGGCCAAGCTGGTCAAGAACTAGGTGTATTATATGAGGGCATTGGGAGTAATAAAGTCGCTGGGATTGTTAAATTGCATCCAAAAGTGACCCACCCTTTGCACTGAAAACTGACCCACCTAATCAAGCCAGATTATGGCTCATCTCTTGGGTTTTTGTTTAGTTTTTCTCTCCTTGTTGCTGGTTGAGTTTTTGAACCGATAACTGTCATTGCCGGTTTCGATAATATGGCAGTGATGGGTCAGCCGATCGAGCAATGCCGTAGTCATCTTTTCATCGCCAAAGACATTGGGCCATTCAACAAAGCTCAGATTGGTGGTGATAATGATGCTGGTACGTAAGCGTTCATTCCAAGACGTCCTTGCTTGATCATTCCGCAGTATGTTGAGTTTGTTAGTTGGGTTTCCTGTAGTCACTCAAGCTGTTTCTCATTTGCATAGACGAACGATTGTGTTGGCTTGGCGTCTTTAACCGATGACAACAGGTGTGGGGAGATATTCCACTTTTGTCCATTGTCGGTCACGACCGTGACTGTCTTGCGGTTAAACTTGAGCAAGGTACCCAGCAAGCGCCCGTCCCGGCCTGAGTCAAAGCTCACGCGGGCGCCGATGTTAAAGGCCATCATGTCCTTGTGGGCCTGCATCGAGTCCAGGAACTTCAGACGTTCAACGATGCGGTGGTTGAGCGCCACCAACTCATCGTGTGTCATCTGGTCGATATCAACGGGCATGATGATCCAGGTCTGAGCATAAAGGGTTGTCAGCGAACCTCTCTTTCCAAACACGCGGTGTCAGTTCAACGACCCGGCTGGCTGGATGCTGGCTAATGCGTTGCAGGACGTCCACAAGATACGCGTGAGGATTGATCCCGTGCAACTTACACGTCACCAGCAAGCCCTGAATGATGCCAACCTGTTTGGCACCCAGTTCGGTCCAGCAAAACAACCAGTTTTTGCGGCCCATTGGAATGGGCCGCAGTGCACGTTCCAGATGATTGGTATCGATGGGTACTTCCGGATCGGATAGAAAGACCTTCAGGCTGTCTACTCGGGCCATGGCATATTTGAGTGCCTTGCTGAGCGGGTGGCTGGGTAGCAGGTCATGGCGCTGGCATTGTTCATCACACCATTGCCAGAAGGCATGCACGGCCGGTTCACTGTGTTGGCTCCGGTATTTGAGTTTGGTTTCATCCGTGAGTTGCTTGTCCCGGATGTGGGCTTCAATACGATACAGTTCACCGATCAGCTCAAGTGCCTGGGCGGCAGCTGTTGGGTCTGCCTCTTTGGCACGCTCAAAGTAACGCCGTGTATGCGCCCAGCATTGCGCATGGGTCACCAAGGGGTTGTGTCGGGCATAGCGCGCATAAGCTTCATAACCATCCGAGACCAGTGTACCGCTGAACGACTCGCCTAAAACATCACGTACGTGACCTGCAGCGCGTGAGGGGGTGTAGCCAAAGACGATTTCATCGGCTTCGCCGTAAATCGGCCACAGATAACCCTGGCGCAGCTTGCCTTTGGACTTTCTGCCGGCCTTGATCGGCGTTTCATCCATCGCCAGCACCCGGCTTTGCAGGATGTGCTCGAACTGGGCATCAAAGATTGGCTCCAGCAAATCAATCGCCCGGCTCGACAGGTTCGTTAACGTGGGTCGGGCGATTTCGATACCGCACTGGCGTAATCGCTGATGCTGCCGGTACAACGGCAGGTGATACATAAACTTGTCCACCAGCATTCCCGCCAGGAAGCTGACATCGGCGATGCTCTTGTCCAGGACGTTGACCGGTGCAGGTGGTGTGACCAGTTCATTGCTATCTTTGCGCTTGATCACCGGGCGGACATATTTGAGCACCACATAACTGCCCGGACGCTGGGCCAGACGGTAAGTGATTTTCTCCGTGATCAGGGCCTGCCCGTCCTCAGGCACGTCGGCCAGTTGTGGAGATGACAGGACAATGGTCTCCACGGGTACACTGTCATGGAAACGCAGTCCGGCGGCGGTGACTGTATTATCGCTGCGCGACTTGCGTCGTTCGTTGGTGCGCGGCTCG